>JAJYTW010000022.1 GCA_021792855.1 Actinomycetes bacterium | reverse complement strand
GGGAACGCGCCGAGGCGGACGCGGCCCGGCTGCACGTCGCGGACGCCCAGGCCCGGCTGGACGCGCTCCGCGCCGAACTGCGGTCAGTCACCGGCGAACTACAGCGGCTCGCCTCGGCGCCGGACGCCTACGCGGCCGCCCTGGCCGAGAAGGAACGGCACCTGACCGAATCCGGCGACCCGCGCCGGACCCGGCTGGCGGCGATCGAGGCCGAGCGCCGCACCCTGCTCACCGGCTAGCCCACCGGAGTGCGGTCAGGCGCCCGGGTGCGCCCGCTCCTGGAGCCGACCGAGGAACTTCAGGTGATGCCGGCCGGTCCGGCTGAGGTGCCGGTAGACGGCCAGCTTGGCGGCGTCCTCGATGAACACCCAGGCGATCGCGTACCCCCACACCAGGCCGACCAGCGGCCAGCTGATCGGGGTGATCAGCCCGAACCCAAACCCGACCAGCAGGGTCGCCAGGACCTTCGTGCCGATGGCCGACCAGAGCATCGCCGGGGCCGGCCACGGCCGGGCCAGGAACGGCCCGCGGCTGCGCGCCACGAACAGGGTCAGGTGCCCGGCCACCGCGAGCTTGAGAAAGATCAGGCTCTGGATCTCCACCACGCTCAGATGCAGCCAGACCTCGGCCAGCGCGAGCAGCCCGAAGGTCTCGATCACCCCGATCACGCCGAGCACCGTGGCGACCGTGAGCACCCGGCGCATCTGCCAGCTCACCGGCGCCGGATCGACCTGCGTATTGTCGACCGCGATCGTCATGATCGGCAGATCGTTGAAGAGCGCGAGCAGGATGATCAGGATCGCGGTGATCGGATAGAAGTCGAACGCCACCATCGCGGCGACCACGAACAGCACGATCCGGATGGTCTCGGTGACCCGGTAGATCGCATAGGAGTTCATCCGCTCGAAGATCTTCCTGGCCTGCTCGATCGCGGACACGATGACCGACAGCCCGGGAGCGGTCAGCACCAGGTCCGCCGCCGCCCGGGCGGCGTCGGTCGCACCCTGCACGGCCACCCCGGTGTCCGCCTGCTTCAGCGCGGGCGCGTCGTTCACCCCATCGCCGGTCATCCCGACGATGTGGCCCCTGGCCTGCAGCGCCTTGACGATCAGGTACTTGTGCTCGGGAAACACCTCGGCGAAGCCGTCCAGGGACTCGATCCGCTCGGCGACCGAGGCGGCGGCGTGCTCGGTGGCCTGGCCGGGCAGCACCTGCCCGGCAGGCTCGATCCGGGTGCCCAGCCCGACCTGCGCCGAGATCTCCCGCGCGATCGCCACGTTGTCGCCGGTCAGCATCTTGACCGTGACGCCGTGCTCGGCCGCCCGGCGGATGGTGTCGGCCGAATCCTCCCTCGGCGGATCGGACAGCGGCAGCAGGCCGAGGAACCGCCAGCCCTGGCCATCGTCCCGCCGGGCCACACCCAGCGTCCGGTAACCGCGGGCGGCAAGCCGGTCCACCTCGGCCGCCGCCCCCGAGTCGGCGCCGCCGCACAGCGTGAGCACGACCTGCGGCGCGCCCTTGGTCACCGTGAACGCGGTCCCGCCGGTGCTCACCTGCGCCTCGGTGCGCTTGCTGACCGGGTCGAACGGCACGAACCTGGACTGTTCGTACCCGGCCAGCGCACCGTTCCCGGCGGCGGTGAGGACCGCCTGGTCGATCGCATCGCCGGTACCCGGCTGCGAGGCCAGCGCTGCGGCCAGGATCACCTGATCCGCATCGATGCCGCCGGCCGGGACCGGGTCGCCGAGCGTGAGCCGGTTCTGGGTCAGCGTGCCGGTCTTGTCCGAGCACAGCACGTCGATGCCGGCCATCTCCTCGATCGACTCAAGCCGGGTGACTATCGCCTTCATCTTCGACAGCGCCGTCGCGCCGACCGCCATCGTGACCGACAGCACGGCCGGCATCGCCACCGGGATCGCGGCGACCGTCAGGATCAGGGCGAACTGCAGCAGGGTCAGCACCGCGGCGCCGCGGAATATCTCGACCAGCACCAGCACCGCGACCAGGGCCAGGCTGAGCCAGATCAGGTAGTCGCCGATCATCAGCACCGCCCGCTGGAAGTGCGACGCGGGCGCGGCGGAGGCCACCAGCCTGGTGGTCTTGCCGAAGTACGTCGACTGGCCGGTCTGCGTGACGATCGCTGTCATGCTGCCCTGCGCGACCACCGACCCGGAGTATGCCGTCTCCCCCGCGCGCTTGTCGGCGGGCAGTGACTCGCCGGTCAGCGCCGACTGGTCGACCCGCAGGTAATCGCCGTCCAGCAGCATCACGTCGGCGGGGACGATGTCGCCGAGCCTGATCCGCACCAGGTCGCCGGGGACCAGATCCGCCGCGTCCACCTCGGCCCAGTCGCCATCCCGCCGTACCGTGGCCCGCAGCGCTAGCTGACTCTTCAGCGCGGCGACCGCGTCCGCCGCGGTGCGTTCCTGCCAGAACCCGACCAGCGCGTTGACGCACAGCAGCACGCCCACGATGATCGTGTCGGCCCAGTGCCGCAGCACGGCGGACAGGATCAGGGCGACCTCGATCATCCACGGGATCGGGCCCCAGAAGTAGGACCCGAACTCGGCGATCAGGCTGCGGTGCCGCTCGGGAATCGCGTTCGGCCCGGTATCAGCGAGCCGGCGGGCCGCCTCCGCCCCGGTCAGGCCGTCCCGGCCGCAGTTCAGTGTCGCGAGGACGGATTCCACATCGGCCGGCCCGGATGTCGCCTGCCGTGCGTGAACATCGGTACTCATGAACACCCCCGGTAAGAGCCGTTCCCACGCTAGGGCGGGTCGACCGGCTCCGGCAGGGCCGAATTACCCGATCAAAGGCCCATCCGGCGGCGTCGGCGGGTGATCGCGGCGAGCACGGCCACCGTGCACCAGCCGAGCGCGATAGCCAGCCAGAAGCTGACGATCCGGTAGGCCAGCGTCGCCGAAAGGGCGGGCACCCGGCCCGCGCCGTAGGCGGCGAGGATGACGGCGAGGCTGCCGTCGATGATCCCGATCCCGCCGGGCACGATCGGCAGCGAGCCGGCTACCTGCGCCACTCCGTAGGCGAGCAGCACGCCGGCCCACGGCACCGGCGCGCGGACCGCGCCGAACGAGCAGAGCAGGCAGCAGAAGTCGGCCAGCCACACGCCGGTGGCCAGGGCGACCACGCCGGCGGTCGCGGCCCGGCTGAGCGGGATCTCGCCCATCCGCGCGAGCGTCGACTCGATCCGGGCGCCGGCCCGGCCGCGGGGATGGCCGGTGATCCGCCGGACCCCGCGCACGCTCGCCGCGGCGAGCGCCAGCACCAGGTCCCGGCGGACCAGCACCGCGCCGGCCCCGACCACGATCACCAGTCCGGCCAGCGCGGCCCCGGCGGCCTGCGCGCTCGCGCTGGCCGCGAGCGCGACCAGCACGCCGATCAGCAGGACCAGCGACATCCCGATCGCCTGCGCGATCAGGATGGTGAAGATCGTCCAGCCGGCGCTCGCCCCGGTGGCCCCGTAGCGCCGGTAGTACCGGTACCGGTAGGCGCTGGAGACGGCTGGCTCGCCCGGCATCGTGTTCGCGATCGCGTCGTTGGCCAGGGTCACCGCGAGCAGCGCGGGCATCGGCATGGCCGCGTCCGCCAGGCGCAGCACCCGGCGCTGCAGTAGCGCGTACAGGGTGAGCGAGGCGGCCTCGGCGAGGATCGCGGCCAGCACCCAGGCCGGACGGGCCCGGCCGAGTTCCCGCCAGGCCGATGCGAGCTCGCCGCGCCGGCCGAACAGCAGCACCAGGACCAGGACCCCGATGCCCGCGCCGACCAGGTACCGAACGCCATCCCGCCACCCCGGACGCGCCCCTGGTGCCGCGACCTGATCCGCCACGGGTCCAAACTACTCAGGTGGCACCCGCTCCCCGCCCCGGCAGGCGGCGCGGGCGAGACCGAAGGGAGCGCGGGTGAGCGAGGTGTTCGGCGGCAGGATCGCCCGGGACTGGCGGGATTCGCAGCCGTGGTGGCCACCGGAGCCGACCGCACCCGCGGGCGCGCCCAACGTGGTTCTCGTGGTGCTCGACGACGTCGGCTACGCCCAGCTTGGCTGTTACGGCTCCGACATCGAGACACCGGTGCTCGACGGTCTGGCGGCCGGCGGCGTCCGGCTGGCCAACTTCCACACCACCGCGCTCTGCTCGCCGACCCGCGCCTGCCTGCTGACCGGCCGGAACCACCATCGCAGCGGGATGGGCCGGGTGGCGGACCTGGCCATCGGGTTTCCCGGTTACTGGGGCAGGCCGCCGCGCGAGAACGGCTACCTGTCGGAGATGCTCCGGGCGGCAGGCTATGCCACTTACGCGATCGGCAAGTGGCACCTGTCGCCGGAGGACGAGACCAACATGGCGGCGTCCCGGGCGACCTGGCCGCTGGCCAGGGGCTTCGACCGCTGGTACGGCTTCCACGGCGGCGAGACGCACCAGTTCTCCCCGGCCCTGTTCCACGACAACCACGCGGTCCGGCCGCCCGCGTCGGCCGACGACGGCTACCACCTGACCCAGGATCTGGCCGACCGGGCCATCGAGCACCTCGGTGACCTGCGCGCCGTCGACGCCGGCCGGCCGTTCTTCCTGTACTTCGCGACCGGCGCCTGCCATTCCCCGCACCAGCCGCCGCCCCGCTGGCGCGAGCACTACCGCGGCCGGTTCGACCTGGGCTGGGACGCCTGGCGCGAGCGCACGTTCGCCCGGCAGGTCGCGGCCGGCCTGGTGCCGGCCGGGACCGCGCTGTCCCCGCGGCCGCCGTGGGTGCCGGCCTGGGACTCGCTGACCGACGACGGCAGGCGGGTGGCCGCCAGGTTCATGGAGAGCTTCGCCGGCTTCCTGTCCCACGCCGACGAGCAGATCGGCCGGGTGCTCGCCTTCATCGACGATCTCGGCGAGCGGGAGGACACGATCGTCGTGGTGGTCTCCGACAATGGCGCCAGCGCCGAGGGCGGCGCCGAGGGCTCGATCAACGACGTCCGGATGGTCAACCTGGACCCGGCCGGCGACGGCGAGATGCTGCGGCGGATCGACGAGATCGGCGGGCCGCTCACCCACAACAACTATCCGTGGGGCTGGACGATGGCCGGCAACACGCCGCTGCGCCGGTGGAAGCGCGAGGTGCACGAGGGCGGCGTGGCCGACCCGTGCATCGTGTCCTGGCCGCGCGGCGACCTGGCGGCCGGCGCGATCCGGCATCAGTTCACGCACGCCATCGACGTAGTGCCGACGCTGCTCGAACTGGCCGGGGCCGCGGCGCCGGAGGTGATCGACGGCGTGCCGCAGACGGCGCTGGACGGGGTGAGCTTCGGCTACCTGCTCGGCGCGGGCGGGGAGTCGGCGGCGGAGCGCCACGAGACGCAGTACTTCGAGATGTTCGGCTCCCGGGCGATCTACCATCGCGGCTGGAAGGCGGTGACGTTCCACCCGGTCGGCCCGCTGTATGACGACCAGAACCCGAACGACTCCTTCGACGACGACGTCTGGGAGCTTTACCACGTCGCCGAGGACTTCTCCGAGTCCCGCGATCTCGCCACCGAGCACCCGGACCTGCTCAGGGAGATGATCGGGCTGTGGTGGGACCAGGCGCGCGCGAACCAGGTGCTGCCCCTGGACAACCGGGTGCTGTGGGCGCTCGTTCATCCCAAGCCGGATCGCCGCGCGCCGCGGGACAGCTTCCGCTACTTCCCGGGCGGCGCGCCGGTTCCCGAATCGGTCGCGGTCAACGTGCGCAACCGCTCGCACGCGCTGATCGCCGACATCCGTATCGATGATCCGGCCCGGACCGACGGCGTGCTGCTCGCCCTTGGGTCGGCGCTCGGCGGCTGGTCGCTGCACATCCTGGATGGCCGGATCCGGTACGTGCACAACCTGTACGGCAAGGAACGGCATGTGGTGCGGGCGGACCGGCCGGTCACGCCGGGCGAGCACCACATCGAGTACGTGTTCACCAAGGACGCCGGCCTCGGCGGCACCGGCGTGCTGACCTATGACGGGAGCGAGGTCGGCCAGGGCGAGATCCCCCGGTTCACCCCTTCCGGCTTTAACGGCCTCGGCGTGGGGCTGACCTGCGGTTATGAATGGGGCCCCGCGGTCGGGGCCGGTTACACGGCGCCGTTCCCGTTCGGCGGCACGATCCTGCTCGCCCTGGTCGAGACCCGCGGCCCGGTGGTCAGGGATCCGCTGGCCGAGATCGAGGCGATCCTGGCGCAGCAGTAGGGCGGTCCCTGGCCGATCACCCGCCGGGGGTGGTGCGCGGGCGGCCGGGCAGCGGCAGCGTTGGAGTGACAGCGGGCCGCCGCCTGGGCGGCCCGTCGCCCAAGCCTGGAGGGATCTGTCATGAGCACGCCGGTCAAGATAGAAGTCGACGAGATAACCAGTCAGGCCCTCACCGATCTGGCCATGGGCGACCTGGACGTCCTGGGCGGGGCGCTGGAGATACGCGAGGAAGCCAGGGCGAGCACCGGTCTGGACGCGCGCACCTTCGCGCTGGTCAAGATCGCCGCGCTGATCGCGCTCGACTCACCGCCCGCGTCCTACCTGTGGCAGGTGTCCAACGCGGTCGACGCCGGCGCCACGCCGAAGGAGATCCTCGGCGTCGTGCGCGCGATCGCGCCGCAGGTCGGCGGGCCCCGCGCGATCTCGGCCGCTCCGGAGATCATGATCGCGCTCGGGCTGTCGCTACCCGAGCAGGCGGAGGTCTGAGCAGGCCGAGGTCCGGCCGGCGGGGGCCGGAACGGCAGGAGGGACAGTCATGTTCGTCAGACGCAGGCCGCTGCTGCGAGCGGCCGTGGTGGGCGGCGGCGCCTACGCCGTCGGCAAGCGGAGCGCCCGGCGCTCCGCGGAGCAGGCCCAGCAGGAGTCCGGCCAGGACGCCCGGATCAGCGACCTGGAACAGCAACAGCAACAACAGCAACAGCAACGGGCGGGTTCTCAGCCGGCCGAGGCCGGCGGGCAGTCGGTCACCGATCAGCTCAGCAAGCTCGCTGACCTGCACAAGCAGGGCGTGCTAACCGATCAGGAGTTCGCCTCAGCCAAGGCGAAGCTGCTTGGCGGTTAGCGCCTGGCGGGTGGCCGTCCCGCGCCGTGGCGCGGGGCGGCCACGCGACGTTAGCGCAGCGACGGCAGCCGCTGCCCGCCCGCCAGCACCGGTTCGAACAGGTCACCGGCCCGGGCCAGGCGGCCGGGCATGTCCCGGATGGTGAATCCGTCCGGCCGCAGCTCCGGATCGTCAAGCTCGTCCCAGCGGATCGGCGCCGACACCGGGGCGCCGGCGGCGGCCCGCGGGCTGTACGGCGCGACCAGCGTCTTCGCCGCCGCGTTCTGGGTGTAGTCCAGCCTGGCCAGCCCGCGCCGGCCGGCCACCTCCCAGGTCCAGCTGACCAGGCCGGGCACGACCGAGCCCACGGCCCTGGACAGGCCCTCGACCCAGGATCTGGTCTGCTCGAAGGTCGTGCCCGCGGCGACCGGGATCCAGATCTGGACTCCCCGCCGGCCGGTGACCTTCGGCTGGCCGCGCACCCCGAGGTGCGCCAGGGCGTCCCGGTGCAGCCTGGCCAGCACGAGCACGTCCGCCCACGAGGTCGCGGTGCCCGGGTCGATGTCGATCAGGGCATAGCTCGGGCTGTCCGGATCGCTGGCGGGCGACGTCCAGGCGTGCCACTCCAGGGCGCCGAAATTAGCCGCCCAGACCAGCGCGGCAGGCTCGTCGACGACGAGATAGCTCTGGCCCGGGCCGGCTCCCGGGCTAGCCGGCGGCCAGCGCGGGATCCACCCGGGCGCATGCCCGGGCAGGTGCCGGTGCCAGAAACCCGGCCGGCCGGCCCCGTCCGGGCAGCGGTACATGTTCAGCGGACGCCCGGCCAGGTACGGCAGAAGCACGGGCGCGATCCGGATCGCGTAGCCGATCAGCTCCCGCTTCGTCACCGGCGGCGCACCGCCCCGGCCAGGGAACAGCGGCTTGTCCAGATGGGAGAGCGCCAGCGTGCGGCCGAAGACCGTAAGCCGTCCGCCCTCCCCCAGCCGGTCCAGATCCTCCGCGCTTGCCGTCACCGGTCACTCCGGCCGCGGCTATCCTCGGGCTTCGGGACCGCGTGCCACGCCGCGACAACCGAGGAGGGATCGGCTATCAGCTCCGCCAGCCGGGTCAGCCTGCCCGGCGACGACCCCGCGGCCGCCGCGGCCGCGGCCCTGTGCACGTCCACGCCAACACAGTGCCCGGCGCGCACCCGGTTGTACCGGGGCGGCAGCCTGGTCGCGCAGGGATTTCCGGTCGCCGAGATCAGCGACCACCTAGGCGAGGACGACACCATCGTCTGGCTGGACCTGCAGGGGCCGGACCGGGCCGACCTGGCCGTCCTGAGTGAGGAGTTCGGCCTGCACCCGCTGGCCATCGAGGACGCGCTGCACGAGGGGCAGCGGACCAAGCTCGACCGGTACGCCAGCCATCTGTTCCTGGCCGCGTACGCCGTCCACCTCGACGAGGCCAGCGGAGAGCTCGCGACCAGCGAGCTTGCCGCGTTCATCACCTCGCGGGCGCTGATCACCGTCCGCAAGGACGCCGGGCTGGATATCGGCAGCGTGCTCGGCTACTGGGACGGCAGCCCGGACCTGGCCGGCCAGGGGGTCGGCTTCCTGCTGTACGGCCTGCTCGACCACGTCGTGGACGCGTACTTCACCGCTGTGCAGTCCCTGGATGACGCGATCGAGGACCTGGAGGACCTGCTCTTCTCGAACACGGCCAGGGAGCAGAACGCCGTCCAGCGTCGCAGCTTCGAGCTGCGCAAGAGCCTGGTCCTGCTGCGCCGCGTCGTGCTCCCGATGCGCGAGGTGGTCAACACCGTGCTGCGCCGCGACCTGCACATCGTCACCGAGCCGCTGGCCCCCTACTACCAGGACGTCTACGACCACGTGCTGCGGGCCACCGAGTGGACCGAAAGCCTGCGCGACCTGGTGACCACGATCCTGGAGACGAACCTCACGATCCAGGGCAACCGGATGAACGTCATCTCCAAGAAGGTGACTAGCTGGGCGGCGATCATCGCGGTGCCGACGTTCATCACCGGCTTCTACGGCATGAACGTTCCGTATCCCGGCTTCGGCCGCGGCTGGGGCCTGCTGACCGCTGCCGCGATCATGGTGATCACCGCCAGCACGCTGTACGTCGTTTTCCGGGCCAAGGACTGGCTCTAGCGGGGCGGACGGCGGGCAGCCGATGTTTAGGCCGCTGTCAGCGGGCATGTCAGTCAGGGCCCGGTCCGGGCGTTCCGGACGCTGAAACCGGATGACGCCGGGCAGACCACCCGAAACGACGAAGGCAGGCACCGCAGTGACCCCCGTGATGACCCAAACCGCCCCCGAGCCCGCGCTCGCCGAGGCCGGGGACCGCGATCTGGTCGCGCTCGTCCAGTCCCAGCCGATCGGCACCGCCGTCCGCGAGGAGGCGTGTGCCGTGCTGGTCGACCGATACGCGTCGCTGGTGCGGTCCTGCGCGCTGCGGTACCGGGAGAGCCCGGAACCGCAGGAGGAGCTGATGCAGGTCGGCTACGTCGGCCTGCTCAAGGCGATCAACAACTTCGATCCGGAGATCGGCGAGAGCCTGGCCGCGTATGCGCAGCCGTGCGTCAGCGGCGAGATCAAGCGGTACTTCCGGGACCGGCGCTGGCAGATCCACGTCCGCCGGGCCACGCAGGAGTTGCGGCTGCGGATCCGCAAGTCACACGGCGAGCTGACCCAGCAGCTACAGCGGACGGTCACCCCGGCCGACCTCGCCGACCATCTCGGCGTGAGCCTCGCCGAACTGCTGGACGCGCAGCGCGCGGACCAGGCGTTCCAGGCCGCGTCGCTCAGCGCGCCACTGTCCGACGGCGCCGACGCCAGCGTGCTCGCCGAGGTCATCGGCGATTCGGACGAGCAAGTCGAGACGTCGGTAGCGATGTCCGCGGTCTGGGAGCACCTCGGCGAACTGCCGGAACGCGAGCAGCGGCTGGTGCTGATGCGCTTCTACGGCAACATGACGCAATCCCAGATCGGCGCGCAGCTCGGCATCTCCCAGATGCATGTGTCACGGCTGCTCGGGCACGCGCTCGGCTACCTGCGCGACCGCATCGCCGAGCCAGGCAGCGTGGCCGAGGCCGGCTGAGCCGTCCACTCCAGCGCGCCAGCTTCAGGCTGGCGGCTCGGCCGCCTGGATGACCAGCATGCTCGCGCTGTCGATCAGTTCGTCCCCGCAGAACTCGAGCAGGCTCTGCCGGAGCCCGGCGACCAGTTCGCCGGGCGGCAGCCCGGCCAGGGCCGCGAGCCGGTCCGCAAGCTGGTCACCGAAGCTAGCCGGGCCGGCGCCGCGCGCGTCGGTGACTCCGTCGGTGCAGAAGAACAGCAGGTCGCCAGGCGCGAGCTCGACCCGGTGCCGGACGATCTCCAGATCCGACGGGGCGAAGACGCCGAGCGGCACGCCGCCGCCGACCACCGGCCGGACCCGGCCGTCCGAGCCGACCAGGACCGGCCCGGGATGGCCGGCGCTGGCCAGCACCACCCGCAGCCGCTCGTCCCGCCAGGTCAGCCGCGCGGTCGTGGCGGTCACGAACGTGGCGTCGAACGCCTGTGCCAGCAGCAGGTCGTTGGCGCCCCGCA
Organism: Actinomycetes bacterium; assembly: GCA_021792855.1. Classification (GTDB taxonomy): domain Bacteria; phylum Actinomycetota; class Actinomycetes; order Streptosporangiales; family Streptosporangiaceae; genus Chersky-822. The sequence continues at coordinate 24,605 of JAJYTW010000022.1, read as the reverse complement.
GCACCGATGCCGGGTCGGCGGACCGGTGCGCGAGCACCCGGATCGTGTGCCTTGCGGCAGCGGTCACCGCGGCCGTGCCGCGGTCTCGGCCGCAGACGTCCCCGATCGCCAGCCCCCAGCCGTCCCGCATCGGATAAACGTCGTAGAAGTCGCCGCTCACCGCGATCCCGCGGGTCGGCGCCAGGTGCGCGGCCGCGGACTGGACCCCGGGGACCGCCGGCAGCTGGCGGGGCAGAACGCTGTCCTGAAGCTCGGTGACCACCGCGTGGCGGCGCCGCGCCGCTCGCTGCAGGACCAGCGCCTGGCCAAGCTGCCGGGCGATCTCCTCGGTAACGGCCAGGTCGGTGAGGCCCAGCCGGCCCGCTCCGGCCGCCCGGACCAGGGTGAGCGCCCCGAGACCCGCGCCGTCATCCGCCGGCACCGGCGCCGACAGCACGCACGTGCCGCGCAGAGCCAGCAGCAACGGCGTCTCGTCGCCGGTCAGGCCGAGCAGGCCGACGTCCTCGGCGTCGGCCAGCAGCACCGGGTCGCCAGACTCGGCCACCTGGGCCGGCACCGAGCCAGGCACCGGGCCGACCTCCATCGCACGCTCCCCGAGCGCGACCGAGTCCTCGCTATCGGGGCCGGCCACGCAGGCGCGCCGCAGCCCGTCCGGGCCGGGCAGGTCAACCAGGACCCAGGCCGCCAGGTGGTCGGCGAGCAACCGGGCCAGTCGCTGCACCAGGACGGCGGCGGTGGACTCCAGGTTGTCCAGGAGCAACCGGCCGACCGCGAGCATCAGGTCCAGGCGCCGCGCCTGAACTGCCATCCCGCCCCCGGCGTCCCCCGCCGGGCCGGACCGGGCAGCGCTGGCCCGCGCATCGCTCGACCGGGCAGTCCCGCCGGCCGGCGACCGGTCCGCGATCCCCGTCACCGCGGCCAGGATCTGATCGTCCTCGCCGCGGACCTGGATCAGCTGGAACGCCAGGTCGGCCCGGACGATCCCGTGCCCGGCAAGCAGACCGCAGCACAGGTCCGAGCCCGCGTCCGAGCGGCAGGCGGCGGCCAGGCCGGACTGGACCGCCGGCCGGTCCGGCGGATCGATCAGGGCGGTGACGTGCTTGCCAGTCGGGTAGCCGGGCCCGGCGCCGATCAGCTCGGCGGCGGCCAGGTTCGCCCGCCGGATGACACCATCGCGGCCGAGCACCAGCAGCGGAATCGGGGCCTGCTGGAACACGGCCCGCAGCGCCCGGGCGGCCGGACGCGGGTCCGGGCCCGGGCCGGACCCAGGCCGGTCCCGTCCAGCGGCGGCCCGCAGCGCCGCCAGCGCGGCCTCAACCTCGGTAAGCGCGGCATCGAGCAGCAGTCGCGGCTCGGCCCCGGGCAGCGCGGCCGCCTGCCGGATCGCCTCCGCCCTGGCGGCGATCCCGGCGGTCTCGGCCGGCAGATCCATCTCCGGCGGCGAGCCGGCCCGGCCACGGTCCCCGAGTGCCATCGGCCTACCGCCGGCCCGGCCGGGGCCGGGCGCCGCCCGCCGCCGGCCGGCCCGCGGTCGCGATAACGATGTCCCGTGCCACCTCCGTCGCCCGCAGGTTCTGATCCTGGGACACCTGCCGGATCCTGCGCAGCGCCTCGTCCGGGCCGCAGCCCAGCGCCCGCATCAGGACGCCCTTGGCCTGATCGACCACCGATCGCGCCGCCGCGGCGTCCCTGAGCTGACTGACCGTGCGCCGGGCGTCGTCGTAGCGGTCGACCGCGCCGAGCACCGCGGCGCCCAGCGCCGCCAGGGTCTCGGCCCGCTCGCACTGGTCCGGATCCAGCGCGCCCGGCCGGGCACCGGCCAGCGTCAGGCAGACCTGCCCGTCCTCGGCCGGCCTGGACAGCGTCAGCGTGCACCTGGCGCCCGCTGCCAGTGCCGCGTCCGCGTATTCCGGCCAGCGGTCCTCGGCCAGCAGGTCCGGGCAGCTCACCGTCCCGGCACCGGCCAGCGCTTCGAGCATCGGCCCCCGGCCCGCCGTGATCTCGGCCTGAATCAGCCAGGCCAGGTCCGGATGGGACGAGGCGGTCAGCACCGGCTCGCCGGCCAGCCACCAGACCGCGCTCGCCGCCGCGCAGCCGGGCGCCACGCGGGCGGCCATGGCCGCCACCTGGTGCAGCGACCTGGCCCGCGAGGACGCCGCGACATCCAGCAGATCGGCCAGATCCAGCTGCGTCATGGACTCCTCCAGCCCGGCGGTCGCCGCCGCGGCGCCGGCGGGCCCTTGCCTCCATCGTGCCACGCGGCCGTCCCGGCCGCCCGCAGTCGATCCCGGGCCGCCCGGCCGGCGGCGGCGGGGTCAGGGGCGCGGCGCCAGCCAGCGTTCCATGCAGGCAAGCAGTTCCTCGGTGTCCACCGGCTTGGTGACGTAGTCGCTTGCCCCGGCCGCGATGCTCTTTTCCTTATCCCCCTGCATCGCCCGGGCCGTCACCGCGATCACCGGCAGGTCGGCGAATTCCGGCATCTGGCGGATCGCCTGGGTCGTGGAATGCCCGTCAAGCTGCGGCATCATGACGTCCATCAGCACCAGGTCGAAGCCGCCCTGCCGGAGCGTCTCGATGCCGCTGCGCCCGTCCGGGGCGTGCACCACCGACAGGCCGTAAAGCTCAAGCACCCCGGTCAGCGCGAACACGCTTCTCGGATCGTCGTCAACGACCAGCACCCGCTTGCCCTTCAGCGAGTCGTGGCTGCGCGGCGCGTCGACCGGCTGGACCGTCCCGGCCAGGTCCGGCAGCCCAGCCGGCTGCCCGGCGCCGTCCGGTGCTCCGAGGCGGCCGGCCGCGGCGCCTGTCACCTGGACTCCGTTCAGCGCGGTGGCGGACTCGGGCGCGCCCGGCCAGGAAGCGGGAAGCACCAGGGTGAAGGTGCTCCCGACCCCGACCTCGCTGGTGACCGAGACCTGCCCGCCGAGCAGGGCGGCTACCTCCCGGCAGATCGCCAGGCCGAGCCCGGTGCCGCCATACCGGCGGCTGGTGGTGCCGTCGGCCTGCTGGAACGCGCCGAAGATAGCGCTCAGGTTCTCCTCCGCGATGCCGATCCCGGTGTCGATGACCGAGAACTCAATCAGGTCACGCTGCCCGGCCGGCGGCCGGCGCGGTACCGCGATCGCGACCTCGACCTGGCCCTGCTCGGTGAACTTCACCGCGTTGGACAGCAGGTTGTGCAGGATCTGCCTGAGCCGCTGCTTGTCGGTGAACAGGTCGGCGGGCACGCCGGCGTCCGCCCGGATCGCGAAGTCCAGCCCCTTCTCCGCGGTCAGCGGCAGGAACACCGCCTCCAGGTCGTCGACCAGAGCGGACAGCGCGAAGCTCTCCGGGTGGATGTCCATCTTCCCGGCCTCGACCTTGGACAGGTCGAGCACGTCGTTGATCAGCTGGAGCACGTCCGAGCCGGAGGAATGGATCACGTTCGCGTACTCGACCTGACGCGGGGTCAGGTTCTGCTCCGGGTTCTGGGCCAGCAGCCTGGCCAGCACCAGCAGGCTGTTCAGCGGCGTCCGCAGCTCATGCGACATATTGGCGAGGAACTGCGACTTGTACTGAGAGGCCAGGTCGAGCTGCCGGGCCCGTTCCTCGATCTCCCGCCGCGCCTGCTCGATCTGCTTGTTCTTCAGCTCGATGTCGTGGTTCTGCCTGACCAGCTGGACCGCCTTGTCCTCCAGGTCGGCGTTCGACCGCTGAAGCTCGTCCTGCCGGGCCTGCAGCTCGGTCGAGCGGGCCTGCAACTCGGCGGCCAGCCGCTGCGACTCGGCCAGCAGCGCGTCGGTCCGCGCGTTCGCGATGATCGTGTTGACGTTCACGCCGATCATCTCCACAAGCTGGCTGAGGAAGTCCTGGTGCAGCTCGGTGAACGGGGCGAACGAACCCGCCTCGATCACGCCGAGCACCTCGTCCTGGAAGATGATCGGCAGGATGATCAGGTTCAGCGGCGAGGACTGCCCGAGGCCGGAGGAGATCGTGATGTAGCCCGCCGGCACGTCGCTGACCAGCACCGGCCTTCTGGTCTTGGCCACCTGGCCGATCAGCGACTGGCCGAGCCGGAACTGGCTGGGCGCATCCGGCTCGGCCATCAGGCCGTACCCGCCGATCAGCCGGAGCCTGATGCTCCCGCCGAGCGCCTCCGCGAGGAAGAACGTACCGTGCTGCGCCCCGATCAGCGGGATCAGCTCGTTCATGATCAGCTCGGCCACGACCGACAGGTCCCGGTGGCCCTGCATCAGCCCGGCCAGCCTGGCCAGGTTGGTCTTCAGCCAGTCCTGCTCCTGGTTCGCCTTGGTAGTCTCGCGCAGCGACCGGACCATCGCGTTGATGTTGTCCTTAAGCTCGGCGACCTCGCCGCGGGCCTCGACGGTGATCGACCTGGTCAGGTCGCCGGTGGCGACCGCGCTGGTCACCTGCGCGATCGCGCGCACCTGCCTGGTGAGGTTGCCGGCCAGTTCGTTCACGTTCTCGGTCAGCCGCTTCCAGGTCCCGGACACGCCGGCTACCTCTGCCTGCCCGCCTAGCTGGCCCTGGCTGCCGACCTCCCGCGCCACCCTGGTGACCTCGGCGGCGAACGCCGAAAGCTGGTCCACCATCGTGTTGATGGTGGTCTTCAGCTCCAGGATCTCGCCGCGGGCATCGACGTCGATCTTCTTGGACAGGTCGCCCTGGGCCACCGCGGTGGTCACCTCGGCGATGTTCCGCACCTGACTGGTCAGGTTGTTGGCCATCGAGTTGACGTTCTCGGTGAGGTCCTTCCAGGTGCCGGAGACGCCGCGGACCGTCGCCTGGCCGCCCAGGATCCCCTCGGTGCCGACCTCCCTGGCCACCCTGGTGACCTCGTCGGCGAACGCGCTGAGCGTGTCGACCATCCCGTTGATCGTCGAGGCCAGCGCCGCGACCTCACCCTGGGCCTCCACGGTGATCTTCTGGCTCAGATCGCCGCGGGCCACCGCGGTGGCCACCTGGGCGATCGACCGCACCTGGTCGGTCAGGTTGGCGGCCATCCCGTTGACGTTGTCGGTGAGGTCCTTCCAGGTGCCGGAGACGCCCCGGACCGTGGCCTGGCCGCCAAGCTTGCCGTGCGTGCCCACGTCCCGCGCTACCGCCGTGACCTCGTCGGCGAACGCCGATAGCTGCTCGACCATCGTGTTGATGGTCTCCTTCAGCTCGGCGATCTCACCGCGCGCGTCCACCCGGATCTTCTGGCTCAGATCACCCCGGGCCACGGCCGTGGTCACGGTCGCGATCGCCCGCACCTGATCGGTCAGGTTCGCGGCCATCACGTTCACCGACTCGGTGAGGTCCTTCCAGGTGCCGGAGACGCCCTGGACATCGGCCTGACCGCCGAGCTTGCCCTCGGTGCCGACCTCCACGGCCATCCTGGTCACCTCGTCGGCGAACGAGGAAAGCTGGTCCACCATCGTGTTGATGGTGTTCTTCAGCTCCAGCACCTCACCGCGCGCGCTGACCGTGATCTTCTGGCTCAGGTCACCCTTCGCGACGGCGGTCGCCACCTGGGCGATCGACCGCACCTGCGCGGTCAGGTTCCCGGCCATCGCGTTGACCGAGTCGGTCAGGTCCTTCCAGGTGCCGATGACCCCGGGAACCTCGGCCCGGCCACCGAGCTTCCCATCCGTGCCGACCTCCCTGGCCACCCTGGTCACCTCCGAGGTGAACAGGGCAAGCTGGTCGTTCATGCCGTTGAAGACGGTCGCGATCTGGTCCATCAGCGGGTCGCCCGCCAGTGGCAGCCTGGTGCTGAAGTCACCGCTGCGCACGGCCGTCAGGCCCTCAAGCAGCAACTGAAGACGCTCGTCGGCGTTCTCCCGGCTGTACACACTCGTCGGGGACACGCGCACTCCTCCCGCCCGCGGAGGCGACCCGGAGCAGTGCCGGGCCAGCCGCCGGGACTTCGAACATTGACGACGGCTTGCCTTTGCACACTACGCTTGGCAAGGGGTTCGTCGGCGAAGACCGATTGCATCCGGCCGCCCGACTACCCACTTTCCGAGAAGCAACGCCCGCTGTGCCGGATTTTTTGGGCATTCGACCCGCCGGATATCCTGGCGGACTGCCCACCGACCGGCGGGCAACGCAGAGCAGGAGCGTGGCGATTCTCAGCAGCGACCATTCCGAGCAGCTCACCAGGCTCGTCGCGCGTCAGCGGCGCGAGCTTGAGCGGCTGCGCGCGGAGGCCGCCGCACGGACGGTCACGGATCTGGCCAGGGGCATCCTGATGGAGCGGCTTGGCTGCTCGGCCGCCGAGGCCAGGAGCCAGCTAGCGACGATCGCGGCCGAGGCCGGCGCCGACGTCATCGACCTCGCGGTGCAGATTGTCGGCGATGGCGGCTGGCAGCCGCCGGCCGCCCGCCCGGGTTCCGGCAACGGCGGCGACCCCGAGCAGGCGCCCGCCGACGCCGACGCCAGGGCCGCTGGTGCCGCCGAGCCGCTACCGGCCGCGGCCGGCGGCGAAGGGACACCGAACCGCGCGCCGCTGGCTGCCGCCGCGATCGAGCTTGCCGCCGACGCCCCCGGCATCGCCGCCGCCATCCTTGAGGAGGCCCTGACCAGCCTGGGCGCGGTTGCCGTGGCGATCTGGCTGATCGCCCCCGACGGCGCGCTCGACCTGGCCGGGCAGGCAGGTTTCGGCGCCAGGGAGGCCAGTCGCTGGCGGCGGATCCCGCCCGGGATCGGGTCGCTGGCCGAGCGCGCCGCCCGCCATCCGGACGGGGTCTGGCTGCCGCGCGGCGCGGCCGGCGCCGGCCGGGTCCCGCTCATCGGCAGATGGACCGGCGGCGCGCGAGCCGTTGTCCCGATCCGGACGGCCGGCAGCGTGCTCGGCTCGCTGGAAGTGTGCTGGCCCGGGCCGCTGGCCGAATTCGACCTGCCGACGCAGCGTCAGATCACCGCGCTGGCCGACCTGTGCGGCCAGGCCCTCGGGGCGATGCCGGCGGGCGGCGAGCAGGCCGCCGCTGACCCGGCCCAGCCGATCCTGGGACTGCTTGAGGGCCTGCACGACTCGGTGATCTTCGCCCGGGCGCTCCGCGGCGATGACGGCGCGGTGACCGACTTCCTGATCACGAACGTCAGCCCGGGATTCCGCGATCCGGCCGGACGGCGGGCCGGGGCGCTGGCCGATCAGACGCTGCTTGAGGCGTTCCCGGCCGCGGCGCTCCCCGGCAGTCTGTATGACCTGGCGCTGGACGTGCTGGCCAGCGGGGAGCCGCGCCAGGTTTCCGGGGATTTCGGCGCGCTGCCGGTCGGAACCATGACAGGCGCCCCGGCCACCGTCCGGATCGCCCGGCTGTTCGACGGAGTGGTCATGACCTGGCGGCACGCGGCCGAAACCGAGCGGCTCACCACGCTCCTGCAGCATGCCCAGCGCCTGGGGCGGATCGGCAGCTGGGAGGAGAACCTGATCACCGGCGCGGTGCACTGGACCGAGCCGACCTTCGCGGTGTTCGGCCGCGAACCAGGCAAGCCGATCCGGCTCGGCGAGATCGCCGCGCACGTACCCGCTGACGACGCCGCGGTGGTGGATTCGTTCCGCTCCACGCTGCTGCGGGAGGCGTCGGCGACCGCCGCCGTGTTCCGGATCATCCGCGAGGACGACGGCAGCATCCGGCAGATCCGCGCGTTCGCCGAGCCGGTCACCGACCAGGCGGGCACGCTGGTCGCGGTCCGGGGCGCCTACCAGGACGTGTCGTCCCAGTACCACATGCAGGTCGCACTGGCCGCGACCAGAGAGCAGCTTTCCGACACCCAGGACCGCGCGCTGGAGGAGCATCGCCTGGCCACCCGGCTCCAGGAGGCCATCACGCCGCAGTCTTCCCACCTGGTCGCCGCCGCCGGCCTGGACGTCGCCGCGCGCTACCGGCCGGCCGGGCAGGTGCATCTGGTCAGCGGCGACTGGTACGACGCGGTTCTGCTGCCCAGCAAGGAGGTCATGCTCGTGGTCGGGGACGTGGCCGGCCACGGCATCGACGCCGTCACCGGGATGGTCGCGCTCCGCAACTGCCTGCGCGGCCTGGCGATCACCGGGGCCGAGCCCGCGGAACTGCTCGGCTGGCTGAACAACGCCGCGTACTACCTCACCGACGGAATACTCGGGACCGCGATCTGCGGCATCTACGATCCGGCGACCCGCACCCTGCGGTGGGCCCGGGCCGGCCATATCCCGCCGGTCCTCGTCCGGGCCGGCCAGGCGCGGACCCTGCGCCAGCCAAGCGGCCTGCTGCTCGGGGCCGCGGCCGACGCCGTGTACCAGCAGGCGACCACCACCCTGCGCCTGGACGACACGCTGCTGCTATTCACCGACGGTCTGATCGAGCGCCGGGATCAGTCCATCGACGACTCGCTCCGGACCCTGCTCGACAACGCCAGCCGGCCGGTGCGGGACCTGGACGAGTACACCGACCTGGTGATGGCCGGGGCGACCTCGGACACCGGCGACGACGCCTGCCTGCTCGCCGTAACGCTGCGCTGACCGGGGCGCCTGGCCTGCCTGCCCACCCGCGGCCGCCGGGCCGCCGTGGGCGGGCCGCCGTGGGCGGGGTGAATCGCCGCCCGGGCTCAGGTGTCCCGATCGCGGGCCGCCGGAGCCGCGGCGACGGCATGCTCCGCGGACTCGAACAGCGGAATGCGGTCGGCCAGGCCGGTGATCCACAGCGACTTGAGGTACTGATAGCGCGCGCCCGCCAGCGCCAGCCACCCGCCGGCCGCCTCCAGGTTGCGCCAGTGGCCGACGATCACGGCAAGCGAACTGGTGTCCATGAAGCCCACACCCGACAGGTCGAGGACAACCCGGTCGTACGCGCGGCGGGCCCTGGTCAGCTCCGCGTCCAGGTCGCGGCTGGTCAGCACGTCGAGTTCGCCGGCCACGGTCACGACGCAGACGCCATCCCGGTCCGCTGCGGACACCGCGAGCTGCTGCAAGCCGCTTCCCTTCCGCGGTCCCGGCCGACTCCGGGCAGGCCGGCCGGCGAAGCCCGGCGAGCGGTCCCGGTCCGCCGCCCAGGCTGGCGTGACCGGCCCTCGCGACAATGCTATGCGCGGCTGGCGGCGCAGCGCGAGATGCCAGCCGATCCAGGCCGCGGCGACACCCGGCGGGAGCGCCCCGGCGGGACGACGCGAGCCAGCTACCAGCAACCACCCCGCCCCGGCCGGGGCCCGGCGCGCATAACCGGGCGCAGGCTGGGCAGCGTTGGCCGGTGCGATCGGAGGGACGTCCCCGCGCAGCGCACGGCCGCCAGGCGGGAGACGCACGAGGAGGCAGCGCCGCCGCGCCGGCCGCGGGTGCGCTGCGGCACCTGGCCCTGCTCGCCTACGGCCCCGACCTGCTAGCCGGCCTCGCCGACTTCGTGCTGGACGGCATCACGTCCGGGCAGGACGTGCTGATCGCGCTGCCGGCCGGCCGCGCCGCGGCGCTGCGCGATCTGCTCGGCAGCCACCCGCGGTCGGTGCTGTTCGCCGATCCGGCCGACCTCGGCCGGAATCCGGCCAGGATCATCCCGGCGCTGCAGTCGCTCGCCGCCCAGCGGACCCGGCCGGTCCGGTTCGTTACCGAGCCGATCTGGGCCGGCCGCACCGACGCCGAGATCCGCGAGGTGCTCAGGCACGAGGCGCTGGCCAACCGCGCGCTGGCCGGCTCGGGCCTGGCTCTGCTGTGCGCCTACGACGCCGGCGCGCTACCCGGGCAGGCGCTGACCGCAGCCGGGCGGACCCACCCGGTGCTCGCCACCGGACGCCGGGTGGTGCCGAGCATGGCGTACCAGGGTCCGGCCGTGACGCCGCCCGAGTGCGACCGGCCGCTGGAGCCGCCGCCGCCGGGCAGCTATCTGCTCGGCTACGGCACCGATTTGCGGGCCGCCCGCGACCAGGTCGCGCGCCGGGCCGCGGCCGCCGGCCTGTCCCCGGCCCGGGTCAGCGACCTAGTGCTCGCGGTCGGCGAACTGATGGCCAACACGCTCACGCACACCGCGGGAGGCGGAACCATCCGGCTGTGGCTCACCCCGGGCGAACTGATCTGCCAGATCGACGACGACGGCCAGATCACCGATCCGCTGGCCGGCCACCTGCTGCCCGACCCGGCCCAGCCGGGCGGGCAGGGACTCTGGCTGGTCAACCAGTACTGCGACCTGGCCGAGGTGCGGTCCGGTCCGCGGGGCACCACGTTCCGCCTGCACATGCGGCGCGATGCCGGGATTGCCGCGGACCTGGCGCCGGGGATCAGTCCGGTCGCCGGGTACTGGTCAGGTAGGTCGCGCTGAAGTCGGCGTCCGGGTACCGCCCGGCCGTGGCTGGACAAACCCGGGCCTGGAAGGTAACGTCGAGTTAGTGCTTACGACGCAGGCACACCCCATTTGTCGCGGTTAGCCGTCGGCATTTGTCGCGGTTAGTTACCGCGGCCGGGTGTGCCTTTTGTGTTTCCTGCCCGGGTCGCAACCGGCCCGGCAGCCCGCATCCGCGGACCCGCCCGCAGTCTCAATCCGGGCGGACCGGATTCACCCGGCACGCAATCCCGGCACTACCCGCGATGGTTCCCGCTATCCACGGCTGCCACCGGTATCCGCCCTACTGCTACCCACGCAGGCGCGCGGCGTCCGCGGCGGCTCCCGCCAACCAGGAGTTCGACCCGCCAACCAGGAGTCCCCCGCCAACCGATGAACGCGCCAACCGCGGGCCCCCCCCCGCTACCCGCGACCAGAAGGAGAGGAACCGATGAACATCGCCCTCGTCGTGCCCCAGGCCGCGACCACCGCCTCCCCCGCGACCCCGCAGGCCGCCGGCCTCAGCGACTACGCGCACGGTCTCGGCCGCGCGCTGGCCGAGCTTGGCCACCAGGTCACCATCTACGCGCGCAAGGACGCGCCCCGACTGGCCAACCAGCGCTCGCTGGCACCCGGCCTCACGGTGCGGCATCTCACCGCGGGGCCGCCCAGGCCGCTCGCTCCGGCCGACGAGCCTGCCCAGGTTGCCGAGTTCGCCGGGCAGCTCGCCAGTCAGTGGCGCAGGTGCCCGCCGGATATCGTGCACGCCTGTTCCTGGACGGCCGGCCTCGCGGCGCTGATCGCGACCAGGGACCAGCAGGTGCCGGTGATCCAGACGTTCGGGTCGCTCGCCGCCGCGGAGTGCAGGACGACTTCCGCCGCCCCGGATCTGGCCGCCAGGGCCCGGATGGAGGCACTGGTCGCCAGGAATGTGGCCGGAGTGCTGGCCGCCAGTTCCGACGAGGCCGAGGAGCTTGCCCGGGTCGGCGTCCCGCCGTCATCGGTGCGGGTGGTGCCGTGCGGCGTGGACACCGGACGATTCACCCCGCGGGGCCGCCCCGACCGGCGGCCCGACCGACTGCGCCTGGTGCAGGTCGGGATGACCGAGCCGGATGCGGTCTCCGCGGCGCTGGTCAGGCTGCTGGCCGAGGTGCCCGGGACCGAACTGGTGCTCGCTACCGGGCCGCGCCGCCGGTCCAGGGCGGGGACCTCGGTGCCGGCCAGCGTCCGCGGGATCGCCGGCCCGCTGAACCTCACCGGCCGGGTCAAGGTCACCAGCGAAGATGGCCAGCAGGGTCTGCCGGACCTGCTGCGCTCGGCGGACCTGGTCGTGAGCCAGCCCCGGCTCGATCCGCTCGGGCTGTCCGCGCTGCGCGCCATGGCCTGCGGCACTCCGGTCGCCGCGGTCGCGGCGGGCGGCGTAGCGGACGCCGTGGTGGACGGCACCAGCGGTGTGCTAGTTCCGGCCGGGCGCCCCGGGCAGCTCATCCCCAGGATGCGCGACCTGCTGGCCTGGCCGATGAAGCTCACCGCGTTCGGTATCGCGGCCGCCGACCGGGCCAGGTCCAGGTATCCCTGGCAGCGAATCGCCGAGGAGGCCCTGGCCGGCTACCGCGACCTGGCGGCGCTTCCCAGCGAACCGCCCCGCGCGGCCTGAGCAACCGGAGCAGGCGGCCCCGCCTGCCTGGGCAGGGCAGTCTGGCCCGGGCGGGGCCGCCCAGGCCAGGTTGCCGGTTCCGCGCCGCGCCCGAGGCTTGAGGCTCGCCGCCGCGGAAATGTAGAGACCAGGGGGAGGTGAGGGCGATGCCTAACTACTGGATCGGGATCATGGCGGCCGCGTTTGTCATTGCCCTGGCGACCTGGCTCGGCCTGGTGTTCTACGCGGATAGTCATCCGCATGGCAAGGCCGGAGAGTCGTCACCGCACCGGGAGATCATGGGCGGCTCGTTCGAGGCGCGCGAGGGCGGCAGGCAGGTCATGCCGATCCCGGGCGTGCCCCCGGCCAGGGAACCCGGTCACGACGAGCTTGCCGAATCCGGCAGCCAGGCAGAATCCGCCGGAGCCAGCGGCCAGGCCGAGCCGGCTCAGGCCGGCGGCCAGAAGGAGCCAGCCGGCACCGGCGGACGCGGCTGAGCCCGGCCGGCGGGCGATAGCTCGGAGCGACGTGCATCGGCTGCCGCTGCGGGGGAAGCGGGGTAGCTGACAGCAAGCGCGCCACCGGAAGGAGGCGGAACGATGAACGATCAGCACCGGGACGAGCGGCCGGATCTGCTTGGCGGACCCGAACCCGACGAGGCCGAGACCGACCTGCTTGGCGGGCCTGAGCCGGGCCAGACGGACGTGCTCGGCGGCGCCGATCCCGGCGAGGCCGAGACCGATGTGCTCGGCGGTCCGGGGCCGGACGAGGAGGAAGCCGACGTGCTCGGCGGGTCCGAGCCAGGGGATGAGGACGTCCTGAGGTAGCCGGCCGGGCATCGCCGCTGGCCGGCCCATGACTGGCCGGCCCATGACTGGCCGGCGCACGGCCGGTCGGCACATGGCTGCCCGACCCCGGCTGCCCGACCCCGGCTGCCTGACCCCGGCTGCCTGACCCCGGCTGCCGGGCCTGGCAGGGATCATCCGAACTGCTGATGCATGCCCGGCAAGACCGGCCACGAGGATGACGTTTCCCCATGTGGGACGTGGATAGCCTGGGAACGTGGCCGCCTTCTACGCATGGTTGCGACGTCATCCGCGCCTGGTTGACGGCGTGCTCGCACTCGCGCTCGCCCTGGCGGGCATCGGCAACGGCATCGGGACCGGCCGGTACTGGCTCATTCCGGTAGCGCTCGGCATGTGCCTTCCGGTGATCTTCCGCCGGGGGCATCCGGTTGCCGCCTTCGCCGTGACCGTCGCGATCGGCGCCGTTCAGGTCGTAGTCGGGGCCATTGGCGTGCACCCGGTTGTCGTCGGGACGCGGGTAGCCGTGGTCGGGGTCCGCCCGATCGCCAGCGACCTGGCCATCGTCGTGCTGCTGTACACCCTCGCCGCCTACACCAACCGGCGGGCATCGGTCACCGGCCTGGGGATCTGCCTGCTGGGCTCCGGGGCGGCGATGCTGTCCTGGAAGCCGACCGCGCTCAGCGCGCTGACCTGGCTGCTGGTCGGCTCGATCATGTTCGCCGGTCCGTGCCTGATCGCCTGGGTGCTGGGCGACTCGATGCGCTACCGCCGGGCCTACTACGCGAACCTGGAGGAGCGGGCAGCCAGGCTGGAGCGCGATCGCGACGCCCAGGCGCAGATCGCCGCGGCGGCGGAACGCGCCAGGATCGCGCGCGAACTGCACGACGTGGTCGCCCACAACGTCAGCGTGATGGTGGTCCAGGCGGACGGCGCCGCCTACGCGATCGACGCCGATCCGGCCCGGGCGCGGGAGGCCCTGATGGCCATCGCCGCCGCCGGGCGGCAGGCACTGACCGAGATGCGGGCGCTGCTCGGGGTGCTGCGCAGGACCGGCGCCGACGGCGCGGCGGCACTCGCCCCGGTTCCCGGCCTTAGCCAGCTTGACGATCTGCTCGACCAGGCGAGGGCGGCCGGGCTGCCGGTCACCTGCACGGTCGACGGCGAGCCGCGGGAACTGCCCGGCGGGACGGCGCTGGCCGCCTACCGGATCATTCAGGAGTCACTGACCAACACCCGCAAGCACGCCGGGCCCGGAGCAGAGGCCACAGTCCGGCTGCGGTATGCCGGGGACCGGCTGGACCTGGAGATCGCCGACAACGGGATCGGCGCGGCGGCTGGCTCCGACGGTGCCGGTCACGGGCTGACCGGGATGCGGGAGCGGGCCGCGATGTACGGCGGCTCGGTCATCGCGGGACCGCGGCCGGACGGCGGGTTCGGAGTCGTTGCCAGCCTGCCGATCCGCTCGGCCGAGCGGGCCGGGGTGGCATGAGCATCCAGATCCTGCTGGTCGATGACCAGGAACTGGTCCGGGCCGGGTTCAAGATGGTGCTGGACGCCCAGCCGGACATGCGGGTGGTCGGCGAGGCCGCGGACGGCATCGCGGCGCTGGAGAGCCTGCGCTCGGTGCGGGCCGACGTCGTCGTCATGGACGTGCGGATGCCGAAGCTGGACGGGATCGAGACCACCAGGAGGATCTGCCAGGCCGGCGACCGGCCGCGGGTGCTCATGCTCACCACCTTCGACCTCGATGAGTACGCCTATGCCGCGCTCAAGGCGGGGGCCAGCGGGTTCCTGCTCAAGGATGTTCCGCCGGAGGAACTACTGTTCGGGATCCGATCGGTGCACTCCGGGGACGCCGTGGTCGCCCCGTCGGTGACCAGGCGGCTGATCGACCGGTTCGCGCCGATGTTTCCGACCACCGATGACCGGTCGTCGGCCGAACTCGCCGGGCTGACCGGGCGGGAACGGGAGGTCCTCGTGCTCATCGCCCAGGGGCTGTCCAACGCCGAGATCGCCGACAGGCTCTTCGTGTCCGAGGCGACCGTCAAGACCCACGTCGGCCGGGTGCTCGCCAAGCTCGGGCTGCGGGACCGCGTCCAGGCGGTCGTCTTCGCCTACGAGACCGGCCTGGTCAAGGCTCGCGGCGGTGGCTGACCGCTCCGCCGCCGACCGGCGCGGCCGGGCTGGCGAGGTCGTGTGCGGCATCGCTAGGGCACCCCTGACCTGGCTCGCTTGACATAGTGATATGTCGCTAACTATAGTTAGCACTGAGCTAGTCAGGGAGGACGAGAAACATGGACAGCCGCACCATCGGACACGAGCTGCAGGACCAGGTCCTGGCGGCCGCCCGCAAGGGACGCCAGAGGGTGACGAGCACCGTCCGCACGGTGACCGCCACCGCACAGCTCATCCGGCCGCAGCTACCGAGCCTGCCGAGGCCGCCACTTGGCCTGCCGACGCCCGCGGAGCTCCGGGAGAAGGCACCGGGCCTCGTCGCCAAGCTGCCGACCCCGGACCAGATCCGCGAGAAGGCCAAGCTGCCGACCCCGGACCAGATCCGCGAGCGGGTCGCCAAGCTGCCCGCGTCGGACCAGATCCGCGAGCGGGTCGCCAAGCTGCCCGCGTCGGACCAGATCCGCGAGCGGATGGCCAAGCTGCCGACCCCGGACCAGATCCGCTCCGGTGCGCACGAGTTCGCCGGTCAGGTTCGGTTCGTCCAGCGGCTGGTCACGGACCAGGTGCGGGCCGTCGCCGAGCCGCTGATGCAGCAGGCCAGTGCCGTGCTCGCGCCGGACGCCAGTCGCACCACGGCCGAGCCGGCGCCAGCCGAGCCCGAGGCCGAGGCCGTTCCGACGGCGAAGCCGGCGTCCGCCGGCCGGACCGATGAGCCCGAGGCCGCCGCAGCGGCTGCCGCGACGGCAGCCCAGGAGCGCGAGCAGGAGTCGGCAGCGGAGGCCGGGGCGCCGGCGACCCCGCCCGCGGCCAGGACGGCTAAGCCCAGGACCGCTAAGGCAAGCCCGGCCAAGGCCGACTCGGCCAAGACCAGCCCGGCCAAGCGCACCTCGACGAGCAGCCGGCGCGCTCCGGCCGGCGCCGCGAAGCCGAAGACGAAGCCAGCAGACAAGTAGCAGCCAGCGGCGCCCCCTTAGGTCGCTGGTCACGACGGCACGGGCCGGCGGAGCGATCCGCCGGCTTCATGCCGGTCTCATGCTGTCGAGGCCACGGACCGGCACCAGCGCGGGACCAGCCAGGCTCGGGCCGCCCGGCCGGTCCGGGGCCAGGCCGGCCGGGATCGGATCGCCGCCGGAGGAGAGCACGACAGTGAACGAACCGTGGGACAACCAGATGGAGGCGCTCGGCGACTTCATCCGCAGGCAGCGCAAGCTCGCCAACCTCTCGCTCCGCCAACTAGCCGAGCGGACCCGGCTATCAAACCCCTACCTGAGCCAGATCGAGCGCGGACTGCACCAGCCGTCGATGCGGGTGATCAAGGTCATCTCCGAGGCGCTGAACGTTTCCGCCGAGACCCTGCTGACCCAGGCGGGCCTGCTGCACCACGCCGACCAGACGGGCCAGGCGGACGGAACGGCGCCTGCCGCACCGGCCGTGGAACGGGCGATCGAGTCCGATTCCCGGCTGACCGGCCAGCAGAAGTCAGCGCTGATCTCGGTGTACCGCAGCATGCTGTCCAGCGACTCCCCCGAACCGTAATCACCCACCCCTAATAGGTGCGAACATCGCAGAAGATCGGCCGGAGCCCGCCGATGCCACTACCATCGGTCCGGTGAGTGAGCACAGCCCGGACCAGATGCCGAAGTCCTGGCCAGGCCCGGACTCCCGCCCGCTGCGTGAGCCTGGCACTCGCCCGGACGGCCAGGGCGCGCCGCTGCCAAGGCGCGAGACCACCGGCCCGGGCCTGCCCCGCCGGGAAACACCCGAACTCCCCCGCCGGGAAACACCCGAACTCCCCCGCCGAGGCGGTGCTGACGGCCCAGGCCACCCTGGGCCGGGTCAGCCGGGGGCTGGCCAGCCCCCGCCAGGCCAGCCGGGGCCGAGCCTGCCCCGCCGCACCGCAGCCGTCCGCCGCCGGGGCCGCCACCGCAGCGCCCACCGGATCAGCGTGTCCAGCGATGCGCCGGCCCTCATTCTCGCTGCCCCCGCAACCTCGGTCGCGGACGACCGCGCGCTCGCCGAGCGGATCGCCCTCGGGGCCGCAGATTCCTGCCCCGGCGCGGCCATCATGATCGGCTACCTCGATGACGGGCCGGCCGGCCTGGCCGCGCTGCTCGCCTCGGCGCCTGAACGAGATGACGATGACCCGCTGCCGGACGCGGTCGTGGTGCCGTTGCTGGCCGGCCCGCATCCGGTGCTGGACGGACAGATCGAGGCGGTGCTCGGCCGTTCCGCCGCCCAGGTGCTGCTCGCCTCGCATCTCGGCCCGCACCCGCTGCTGGCCGAGGCACTGCACGACCGACTGGCCGAGGCCGGCCTGGCACGGGCGGGCCGGGCCCGGGGCATCAACATCGCGGCCGGCGCGGACGGCGTGCTGACGGTGGCTGACCGGGGACCGCAGGCGGTCAGCGACGCCGGGGTCACGGCACTGCTGCTCGCCGCGCGGCTCGCCGTCCCGGCGGCGCCCGCCGCGGTGGGCGATCCGGCCGGCATCGCGTCCGCGCTAGCCATGCTGCGCGAGGCCGGATCAAGGCATCCGGCGATCGCGCCGTGCGTCATCGGCCCGGAGTCGGACCTCGCCGAGTTCGACCGGCTGTCCGATGCGCTCGGGGCAGCGCGGTCAGGCCCGCTGGGCGACCATCCCGCGATCGCCCAACTCGTCGCCGTCCGGTACGGCGAGGCACTCGCCAGGATTAGTTTGCCCAGCCACTGACCGGTCCGATCTGACCGCGATCGTCACGCATGCGCACACCTGTTCGCTTGACAGACAGCGCGTCCGTGCGCTGAGGTTCGAGGAAAGCCGCCTGCCGCCCATCAAGGACAGGCGTCGCGAAGCCAGAACCGGCGAGAAGAGGCGTGCATGAGCGAGTGGAACGCGATGACCTACCAGGGCAAGGACACGATCCTGCGCGTGGTCAGGGAGCAGGCCGCGGCGATGTTCGCGGCGGCCGAGCGACCGGGTGCCTGGGAGGCCCCCACCGCGTGCGAGAACTGGCAGGTCCGGGATGTGATCGGCCATCTCGTCGACACGACCGAGGGCTACTTCAAGGCGTTCGAGATCGCCAGGTCCGGCGGCAGCCAGGACGCCTACGGCCTGACCGGCATGCACGAACGGGCCGGCGACAGCGCCAAGTCGTTCCGCGACCTGCCGCAGGCCGAACTGATGACCCGGGTCCGGGCCGACCTGGACCAGATGATGGCGCTGCTCGGCGGACTCTCCGAGCAGGAATGGACCTCGCTGATCGTGCCGCACTTCTACATGGGGCCGGTGCCCGCGTTCATCTACGCGGCTGGCCAGCTCATGGACTACGGCGTGCACACCTGGGACATCATGGAGGGGGCCGGCCGGGCGCACGCGCTGCCGGCCGACGCGGCCGACCTGCTGGTGCCGTTCATGTTCATCATCTGGCAGTCGACCATCTCGCCGGACGCTGACCTGTCCCCGTTCAGCATCGGCGTTCAGGTCGGCGGCCGGAACGCCGGCAACTTCAAGGTCTCGATCAGCGACCAGGGCATGAGCTACGAGCAGGTCAGCCTCGATGAGCTGATGGCCCTGCCCGCGGTGCTGGAGTTCGACCCGGCCGCGATGGTGCTCACCGCGTTCGGCCGGATCAACGGCGGTACCGCCAGCGGCGATCCCGCGCTCGTCGACCGGTTCCTGAACCTGTTCTACCGGATCTGACCCGGTCACCCTGACCGGCCGCGCTGGCCGGGACCGCGCTGGCCGGGACCGCGCTGGCCGGCTAGGCATCAGCCTCGGCGTCGTACTCGCCTGGCTGGTGCCCGGCCGGGAGCCGGTGCCTGGCCAGCCGGGCGGTCGGCGTCCGCGGCAACTCGCCGGCTAGCTGCCAGTACCTGGGCACCTTGAAGGCCGACAACCGGGCGGCCGCGTACTCCCGCAACTCGGCGAAGTCCACCGCCGCGCCCGGGGCGGGCACCACGAACGCCTTGATCTCCTCCTCGGTCAGGTCCGAGGCGACGCCGACGACCGCCGACTCGAGCACCGACGGGTGCGAGTCGAGAATTTCCTCGACCTCCAGCGGCGACAGGTTCTCGCCCCGGCGGCGCAGCACCTCCTTCCGGCGGCTCACGAAGGTGTAGGTCCCGTCGGAGTTCACGGTGACCAGGTCACCGGTCCGCAGCCAGCCGCCGTCGGCCATGATCGCCGCGGTCTGCTCCGGCATCTCCCAGTAGCCCGGCGTGATGACCGGGTTGCGCAGCAGGATCTCCCCGGTCTGGCCAGGGCCGAGTTCGGCCTCCGGCGCCGGCCCCGCCGCCCCCGGCGCGCCGTCGGCGTCCGCGCCGGCCTCGGGCACCGCGACGACCTTGGCCTCGTTGATCGTGCCGAGGTAAGGATGCTGGCGGACCGCCCCGAGGGTGCCGAACGGCCGGGTCCGGTGCGGCCAGATCAGCCCGTACGGCGACTCCGACATCGCGTACCCGACCACGATCTCGATCCCGAACCGGCGCTCGATCTGCTCCTGCCGCTCGCGCTCCGGAGCCGGGCCCGCATAGCACAGCCGGAGCGGGTTGTCGGCGTCGTCTGGCCGCTCTGGCTGGCGCATCAGGATCTCCAGCATCGCCCCGATGGCGTTGAACTCGGTTGCCCCGTGCCTGCGGGCGGCGTCCAGGAAACCGCTCGCGGAGAACCTCGGCACCAGGATCAGGCCGGCGCCGCAGACCAGCGAGCCGAGCGCGGAGTAGATCGGCGCGTTGATGTGGAACAGCGGCAGCGACGTCATCAGCCGGTCCCCGGATGACAGCCCCATCCAGAACGGGAATCCCTCGGCTGCCATCGCGTATGCCCGGTGCGTCTGCATGACCAGCTTGGACCGGCCGGTGGTGCCCGAGGTCGGGATCAGCACCGCGAGGTCCCCGGGCGCCGCAGCACCGGTCGGCAGGTCGGCGACCGTCAGGCCGGGGTGCCCGGCGCCAAGCTCACCCACGTCGATAACGGTTCGCACCGCGCCATCGCCCGCACCGCCTGGACCGAGCATCTGGCCGAGGCCAGAATCCAGCAGCGGCTGGTCGGTCACCACCGCCCGCGGCCGCACCTGGCCGACCAGACCGGCGAGTTCGGCCGCCGAGCTTGCCGGGTTGACCGGAACGGTGATCGCCCCGAGCGCGGCCAGCGCCAGCCAGGTGAGCAGGTAATCCGGCGTGGTCCTGGCCGTCACCAGGACCAGGTCGCCGTGGCCAATCCCGGCCTCGGCGAGACCGGCGGCCCGGGCGGCGGCCTGCCCGGCCGCCGCGCCGAAGGTCAGGGTCTGCTCGTCGGTGCGGATCCAGATGCCGTCCGGATCGCGGTGCGCCGCTCGCTCGAGCAGTCGCGGGATGGTGCCGGTGTAGTCGGCGACGGTAGCTCCGAAGGGACCCCTCATGATCGAGACAATACGGGTCGGGGCGGGCCCGGTTTGCGCCCGGCGAGCGAATTGGTGACCATGGCCTGGTGACCGCAGCCTCAGATCGACCAGCCTGGGCGGACGGCGTCAGCCGGGTCACCGTGCTGACCGGGGCCGGGATCTCCACCGATTCCGGCATCCCCGATTTCCGCGGCCCGCAGGGCGTCTGGACCCGGAACCCGACCGCCGAGCGGCAGTTCACCTACCAGGCCTACCTGTCCGACCCGGAACTGCGGCTCCGGTCCTGGCAGACCCGGCTCGAGCACCCGGCCAGGTCGGCGGAGCCGAACCCGGCGCACATCGCGCTGGCACGACTGGCCGGGACGGTGGACACCTGGGTGATCACCCAGAACATCGACGGTCTGCATCAGCGCGCAGGCTCACCCACCGACCGGGTGCTCGAACTGCACGGCACGCTCTCGCTCGCCGCCTGCGTTGGCTGCGGCGACCGGTCCCCGATGGAGGCCGTGCTCGACCGGGTCCGGGCGGGCGAGGCGGATCCGCCCTGCCCGCGCTGCGGCGGGATCCTGAAGTCGGCCACCGTCATGTTCGGGCAGGCGCTGGACCGGGCCGTGCTCGCCGCGGCGGTCCGCGCCGCAGCCGAGTGCGACCTGATGCTGGCGATCGGCAGCACGCTGATGGTCGAGCCGGCCGCCTCGCTGTGCGCGGTCGCCGCCGACGCCGGCGCCACGCTGATCATCGTCAACCGGGACCCGACGCCGTACGACGACCTGGCCACCGAGGTGATCAGGGAGCCGATCGGCACGGCGGTCCCGCGGATCGCCGGCCAGATCACCGCGGCGCCGGCCGCCCGCTGCCGTCAGCCGTCCTGACCGGCCGCGCCATCCGGCGTACCCCGGTGGCTGGCCCACTCCGGCGCCAGCATCGACATCAACTCGGCGTCGACCCACTCGCCGTCCCAGAGCAGCGCCTGCCGCTTGATCCCCTCCGACACGAACCCGATCTTGCGATACACGTGCTGGGCTCGCGGGTTGAACGCGTACACGGTCAGTTCCACCCGGTGCACGCCGACCAGGTCGAAGGCGTGTCCCAGGACCAGCCTGGTCGCCTCGGTGCCCAGGCCGCGGCCGAACCACTCCGGGCCGGCTAGCAGGATCCGGAAGCCGCACGAGCGATTCACCGGATCCAGGTTCATCAGCACGACCTCACCGGCCCAGCGGCCGGTGGATCGCTCGACCACGGCCAGGTCCAGGCGGTCGGCGTGCTCAGCCCGCGATCCGTACCAGGCCCTGAGCTCGTCCAGGCTGAACGGGCCGGAGTGAGTTCCGGTCAGCCGCAGGGTTTCCGGGCTGACGGCCGCCAGGTCGGCGGCGTCGTCGGCACTGACCGGCCGCAGAGTCACCAGATCGCCGGTGATGGTCGGTTTCAGCGCGAACGAGATTAGCCGGACCATGACAGCTATCCTGCCCGAAACGCCGCGGGTTCTATCCCTGGAGTACGGTGCGCTCGTGAGCACAGACGCGTTCGTGATCGGGGCCGGGGTGATCGGCCTGTCCACCGCGCTCCGGCTGGCGAGGTCGGGTCTGCGCACGACGGTCTACGCGGCCGCGCCGCCGCACCGCACCACGTCGGCGGCGGCAGGCGCGCTGTGGGGACCGCATCTGGTCGGGGCCGACGACCGGGTGCCCGAGTGGGCCGCGCAGACCCTGGAGCACTTCCGCGGCCTCGCCGCGGACCCGGCCGCCGGGGTACGGGACCTGGCCGGCGTGGCCGCCGCGCCCGGACGGCACGAGAGCGGCCCGGGCGAATCCGGCGGACCAGGCAAATCCGGCGGCCCGGGCGAATCCGGCGGACCATCGGACGCCGATGTGCCGCCGTTCCTGCGCGGGGCCGACGGACTGTCCCGGTGCGACCCGGCGACCCTGCCGGGCGGATTCGCCGTGGGCTGGCGCTACCGCGCCCCGGTGATCGCGATGCCCGACTACCTCGACTACCTGCTCGCCCAGGTGCTGGCGGCCGGCGGCGAGGTCCGCCTCGGCCCGCCGCTGCCCAGCCTCGCGGCGGCCGCCGCGCGCACCACCGCGCCGGTGCTGGTCAACTGCGCCGGGATCGGCGCCCGGGATCTGGTTCCCGACCCCGATCTGGAGCCGGTCCGTGGCCAGGTGGTCGTCGTGGCCAACCCGGGCCTGACCGAGTTCTTCGTCGGCGAGGGCAGCGGACCGGACGAGGTCAGCTACATCTTCCCGCACGGCGCGACCGCCGTGCTCGGCGGAACGCAACGGCGCGGCGACGCCAGCACCGCCCCGGACCCGGCCACGGCCGCCAGGATCCTCGCCCAGTGCACGGCGATCGAGCCCCGGTTGGCCGGGGCGCCGGTGCTGGCACACCGGGTCGGGCTGCGCCCGGTCCGGCCGCGGGTCAGGCTGGCGGCCGGGACGCTGGCCGACGGCCGGGCCGTCGTGCACAACTACGGGCACGGCGGCGCCGGCGTGACGCTCTCCTGGGGTTGCGCCGGCACGGCCGCCGGCCAGGTCACCCGACTGCTCGGCTGACCCGGCTGACCCGCCCGGGCCGCCCGCGCGGTCAGAAACCCGGGAAGATCGCCCGCAGCAGGTCCAGGTCGGCCGGCTTGGCCTGCACCTCGTCCGGGGTGTGCGCGGCGTCCAGACGGCCGTAGACCAGCCGGAGCAGCGCCTCGGCTGGCATGGCGATCTCGGTGTCCGCCGCGGCCCCGGTCTCGGCGTCGGCCGCCGTCACCTCGGTCAGGCTCACCGCGTCCGTGGCGGCGAGCAGGTAGGTCCGGTCCGGGCCGGTCACCGTGATCCTGGCCCGCAGCGGCGTCTCCTGCGGCCGGCCGAACCTGGGCGCGGCGAACCCGGGCAGCATGTCGAGCAGCAACCGGACCGCGTCCGGCGCGACCAGCGCTCCGGCGTCCAGCATCACCGCCAGGTCCCAGACGTGCAGGGCGTGCTCGCCCAGTCGCAGCCGCACCAGGCCGGCCGCGTCCAGCGTCATGCCGAGGAAGTCGAACTCGACCCTGGCCAGGTCCTGCTCGGTCAGGCCGCGCAGCGCCGCGAGATGGGCCGCGTCCGCCGCCAGCACGCCGGCCGCCTGCTCGTCGGGGCTCATCGCGTTCCACCGGTCCCAGACCGGACCGAACTGCTCGCGACCGACCGGGCCGGTCCGCCCGAGCGCCGACTCCAGCATCAGGACCGAGATCTCCGCTCCGCTGCCGAGATGCGAGAGCAGGGCGGCTACCGTCCAGTCGGCGCAGTAGGACGGGCCGCGGACCTGGTCCGGGCTCAGCGACCGGACCAGCCCGTCGAGCCGCCGCTGGGAATTCTCCAGCGCGGCGATCCAGGTCCGGGGATCAGATTCCATCGGAAGCTCCTCGTTAACGCCTATGAAGCTTTGTTCTGTCGTTTTCTGGTTCATAGCCTCCCAGACGGCGCGGCCGGGCGACGGGCGGCCGGGCCGATCCGGAGTTCCGCACGCCGACGGAGCGCGCCGGGCGGGCGGGTCCTAGGGTGGACGGATGCGGATCGGATTCGGCCTGCCGGTGTCGGGGGCCTGGGCCACGCCCGAGAACATCACGTCCTTCGCGACCCGGGCCGAGCAGGCCGGATACGCCTCGCTGTGGACGTTCCAGCGGCTGCTGATCCCGGCCGGGGCGGAGATGGACCCCGTCTACCAGTCGGTCCTCGATCCGGTCGCCGCGATGGCCTTCGCCGCGGCCACGACCACCCGGATCCGGCTCGGCGTGGCGGTGATCAACGCGCCGTACGTGGCGCCCGGCTACCTGGCCAAGCAGGCCACCACCGTGGATGTGCTGTCCGCCGGGCGCCTCGAACTCGGCCTCGGCGTCGGCTGGATGCCGGAAGAGTTCGCGCTGACCGGCGGGGCGATGGAGCGCCGCGGTGACCGGCTGACCGAGTACATCGAGGTGCTCAGGACACTCTGGGGACCCCAGCCTGCCGCGTTCTCCGGCGCCTTCTACCAGGTGCCGCGCGGGACGACCGCCCCCGCGCCGGTCCAGTCCGGCGGCCCGCCGATCCTGCTCGGCGGCCTCGCGCCGCGGGCGCTCCGGCGGGCGGGCCGACTCGCCGACGGCTGGGTGACCTCCAGCCGCACCGACCTGTCCGCGATCGCCCAGACCGCGGCCGTGGTCAGGGACGCCGCCGCGGAGGCCGGCCGGGACCCGGCCGCGATCCGGATCATCTGCCGCGGCGCGGCCAGGCTCGGCGACCCGCTGCCCGACGGGCACGGCGGACGCAAGCTGCTGTCCGGCAGCATCAGCCAGATCCGCGCCGATGCGGACTGGCTGGCCGGCCAGGGCGTCACCGAACTGTTCTACGACCTG
>JAJYTW010000237.1 GCA_021792855.1 Actinomycetes bacterium | reverse complement strand
CGGACCCGGCTTCATTCAGCCATCGGCTACCGGACCCCGCAAGAGGCACTCGACGAGTACCTGGACCGGCAGGCCGCAGCATGAAATAACATCAATTCCGTAGTCCGGAAAACACGGGGCGGCCCAGCCCGGACCTGGGCAGACATTCAGCCACCGCTCAACCGCACTGCAGTCCAGCGGGTCTGCAGACCGCTCCCGCACCGCGCTGTCAGGAACGGCAGGCACCACGCCTGACCTGCAAGAACATCGGTGGCAGGTGTTGGGTTCGAACCAACGTAGGCTGAGCCGACGGTTTTACAGACCCGCCACCACAAAGCTGTGACCTGCGGTGAAGCCCTAAGCTCAGGCCCAGTGGGAACACCCTGGGAACGGGCAGCCCGCCCGGTTTCCAGCGAGACCGGCGGCGGCGAAGGACAGCGCATTGGTGTCGTCCGCTGCGTGGCCTCCGACTCGCGTGCCAGACCACGGCGGCTACGCCCGGAGCAGCCTGTCAGCGATGTGCGGCTACTCACGTCGAGGGGTCCCGGGTGGGGAGCCGGCCCTAGTGTCCTGAGTCATAAATTCGCTGGCACCTACTAGGCTTGGGGAATGGCGAGCCCGAAGCTGGCGGAACTTGACCTGAGCGCTGAGGAACGGCAGGTCCTGGAGGCGTGGGCGCGGCGGCGCAAGACCGCTCAGGCGCTGGCGCTGCGGTCGCGGATCGTGCTGGCGTGCGCGGACGGTGCGGCGAACACGCAGGTCGCCGAGGCCCTGGGGATCTCGCGGGCCACGGTGGCGAAATGGCGGTCGCGGTTCGCCGCGGACCGGCTGGAAGGCCTGTCTGACGAGCCGAGGCCGGGCGCGCCGCGGAAGATTACCGACGAGCAGGTCGAGCTGGTGATCACCAGGACCCTGGAAGAGCAGGGGCCGGGGCTGGACACGCACTGGTCGACCCGGTCGATGGCAGCGGCGACAGGCATGAGCCAGTCGGCCATCTCGCGGATCTGGCGGGCGTTCGAGCTCAAGCCCCACCTGGTCGAGACCTGGAAGCTGAGCACCGACCCCCAGTTCATCGACAAGGTCCGCGACGTCGTCGGCCTGTACATGGACCCGCCGGAGAAGGCCCTCGTGCTGTGCGTGGACGAGAAAAGCCAGATCCAGGCCCTGGACCGGACCGCGCCGTGCCTGCCGATCCTGCCCGCCACCCCCGCCCGGATGACTCATGACTACGTGCGCAACGGCACAACCAGCCTGTTCGCCGCCCTGGAGGTCGCCAGCGGCTCGGTCATCGCCCAGCCCTACCGCCAGCACCGCCACCAGGAGTTCCTGCGGTTCCTGAAGCTGATCGACGGCGCCGTCCCCAGGGACCTGGACCTGCACCTGATCCTGGACAACTACGCCACCCACAAGACCCCCGAGGTGAAGCGATGGCTGCTGCGCCATCCCCGCTTCCACCTGCACTTCACCCCGACGAGCTCGTCCTGGCTCAACCTCGTGGAGCGCTGGTTCGCCGAGCTCACCAGGCGCAAGCTGCAGCGATCCGCGCACCGCACCGTCACCGCGCTGGAAGCCGACCTGCGGCAATGGACGAACGCCTGGAACAAGAACCCCCGGCCATTCACCTGGACCAAGACCCCCGAAGAGATCTTCGAGTCCATCGCAGCCTACTGCCAACGAATTAACGACTCAGGACACTAGTGGTCTGCCCAGCAAAATCAGGCAAGTACCTTGACTTGCTCTGGCAAGCGCCTAGCCTTAGACTTGTGGGGCTTGCCAGGAGCTACGGTATCGAGTTCGACAAGGATCACCCTGTGCATGGCGGCAGGCATGACAAGTACTTCGTCGGGGCCCACGCTGTTGAAGTACCCCGCCACGCAGAGATCGCCGAGTACACCGCTCGCGGGATCCTGCGGACGTTCGGGCAACTGTGCGCACAGGCCGCTACGGAGGAGCGCGCATGACGACCAGGAACTATAAGGCCGCAGCGCATCGCAGCCAGGGCTGGTGGGCGCTCGAAGTCACCGGCGAGGGCCTGTCCGATCCGGCCTACACCCAGGCCCGGCGCCTGGACCAGGCCGAAGACATGGTGCGTGACCTGCTGGCCCTGCACTTCGGCATCAGCACGCACGAGGTTGGGCATATCGAGGTCGTGCCCGAGCTGGACGCCGCCCTGGCTGAAGAGGTGACCCAGACCCGCCAGGCCCGCGAGCAAGCGGAAAAGGTCAGGGCCCAGGCCACCATGCAGACCCGCCGGGCAGCCGAGCACCTGAAGGCGCAAGGTCTCGCACAGCGCGATATCAGCGCGCTGCTGGGCATCTCCCACCAAGCCGTGAGCCAGCTCCTCGCAAGCTGAAAAATCCATCTGGATCAGTCCCGCTTCTGCCGCCGGGCGCCGATTCACCGAATCCGGCCCCGGCCGCGGACAAGCGGCAGGAGGACCTCGTCGACGATGTCAGCCAGGACTTCGTCAGGCACTGCCGGAACGCCACGCACGGCATACTCGCCGCGCAGCAGCATCATCGGCAGCGCCGCTACCCTCGGGTGCACCGCCTCCGGGGGCGCCTCCCCGCGGGCCACTGCCCGGCTCAGCAGGGTGAGCCAGGCAGCATTCATGACGCTGGCGCCGGCCTGTTCGCGAAGCAGTTCCAGCAGGTCCGGTTCGTCGGCGGCTGCCGCCAGGAGGTCGCGCAGGATCGCCCCGCGGGGTGAGGACCAAGTCGCGTTGGTCTGCCGCAGCAGTTCCAGTGCGTCGCCGCGGAGGCTGCCTGTGTCCGGCATCGGCGTGCGGGCGCCGGCCAGGCGTTTGTAGGCGGCGATGCCGAGTGCGGCGCGCTGCGGCCAGCGCCGGTAGATCGCGTTCTTGTTCGTGCCGGCGCGCTTGGCGACCTTGTCCATGGTCATGGCGTGGTAGCCGGAGGCGGCCAGCTCCTCGGCGGCCGCGCGCAGGATCGCCTCCTCCAGCTCCGCACCCCGCCGCCGGCGTCCCGTCGCCACGGTACGCATCGTACGCTCAATGATGTACGGTACTATCCGTACCTTATGGGAGGCAGAGATGCGTGCTTGGGGCGTCACCTACGACACCGGATTCACCAACCTCGGAACCACCACCCATGAACCCTTCGACCCCGGCATCCTCGCCAAGGACATGCGGATCATCCGCGACGGCCTGCACGCCGACGCTGTCCGGATCACCGGCGGGATCGCCGACCGCATGGACATCGCCGCCCGGCACGCGGCTGCCGCTGGCCTGGAGGTCTGGTACTGCCCGTTCACCAATGACCTGACTACCGAACAGCTGCTGGCATTCCTGCTGGACGCCGCGGAGCGCGCCGAGCGGATCCGGCAGGATGGAGCGGACATCCGGTTCCTCACCGGCTCCGAGATCAGCATCATGACGATCGGGCTCGTGCCCGGCGCCACCCTGACCAAGCGGGCGGCCGTCCTCGCCGACCCAGTACGGCTCCGCGAAGTCCTGCCGGGCGTGCAGCAGGAGACCAGAGCGCTGCTGGGGCGGGCCGTCGCGGGCACCCGCGAACGGTTCGGCGGCCTTGTAGGGTACGCATCGCTCCCTATGGAGGCCGTGGACTGGGCCCCGTTCGACTTCATTGCCACCGACGCCGGCTACCGCGACGCCGGCAACGCGGCCACCCTGCCCAGCAACCTCGCCGCGATGACCTCCCAGGACAAGCCGTTCTCCATCACCGAGTTCGGCTGCGCGGCCTTCACCGGCGCCGCCCGCCGGGGCAGCCGCGCAGACATCATCGGCTACGACGAGCACACCGCGCAGGCCACCCGGCTCACCGAGACCGTCGAGCGCAACGAACCCGAACAGGCCTCCTGCCTCCGCGTACTGCTGGAGCTCTACGACGCCGGCGGCGTGGACACCGCATTCGTCTACACCTTCGCCTCCCGGCACCTGCCCACCTCCGAGGACCCCTCTCGGGACTTCGACCTGGGCAGCTTCGGGATCGTGAAGGTTCTGCCACCAGGCCGCACCGGCATCGCCTACCCAGGAATGCCGTGGGAACCCAAGGCCGCCTTCTACGCACTGGCTGAATACGGCCGCGCTCGGGCGGACCGGCCCGCAGTCTGACAGATCGCAGAATGATCCTGCCCAGGGCCGGCTGCTGCCACAGCAGCGGACTGCAAGACCTGCTGGAACGGCGTGCGCCTCGTCGCAACCCAGCGAAGGCGACGGGACCTACCAGATGGGAACACAGTGGGAACGGGAGCGGCACCAGGCCGGGCGCACCGGAGGCATGCAGACCGCTGACCTGCCCCGGCACGTCCCGGAGCCCGGTCAGCAGCGGTCTGCGCACCGTCCCTAAAGAGCGCGGGGTCCTGCCCGCACAGCAGGCCTGACCTGGACTTTCATCGGGTGGCAGGTGTTGGGTTCGAACCAACGTAGGCTGAGCCGACGGTTTTACAGACCCGCCACCACAACACCGTGACCTGCAGTGGATCCTCATACTTGAGCCTGGTGGGAACACCATGGGAACGGGCCACCCACCGGGCTCAGCTAGGAATGGCGGCTGGATAGCCATAGCCGGGAGCACGGTCACTTTCCCACGCCAGCGCCTGTGACGGCGCCACCATCACCCAGTAGCAGCACAGGCTCTCGCCCCGACGTGCCACAGTGGGAGCGCTGATACCGGGCAAGGGTTCATGCCACGTCGCTGACCGCCGCGAGGCGGCGCAGTCGCTCTGCCTCAGCAGCAAGGTGCTCGATCGCCCCCCGCAGCGAGGACGGCCGCTCAGCGGCCAGCCCGGCCAGCACCCAGCCCCGGATCAGCGCCCCGACCGGCACCCCAGCCGCCGCGGCAATCCGCTCGATCTCAGCGAGGTCCTCCGCGCGCAACCGGACCGACTGCACGACCGACCGGCCCCGCCGGGCCCCCTTCACACCCCCGGGGAGCGGCTCGTCACGCGCGGCCTCCGACTCGGCCTGCACGATCTCCACCGCCCGCTTCGCGTCCATCACTGACCCCTCTCAAACCGCCGCCGATCCGATGCGCTGGGCTCCCAGCCACTGGCGCCCCGGTAGCCTCCGTCATCCCGGTGCACCAGGATCACGGTCAGGACCGCCTGGCGGCTGTGGCGGTAGCCGATCTCGGACGCTTCGCCCGGACTTGCTGTGCGGGTCCGGGTCGAACCACACCGCATCGATGTCGGCGACCGCCTCGCTGGCCTCAGCCACGGTCACCTTGTGCCTGTCCCACATGTGCGCCGCGCTGTGCGTCCAGTCCACATCGATCGACACGACTACAAATCTACTACAGTCATCGGCTCCGGAGGGCATGCAGGGACGCGGCCTGCCAGGGGATCACGGAGAATGCGAGCATTAGCGCGACACCGCACAGCGCGAAAATCCCCGCAAATGTGATGATGATCTGCCGCAAGACGGTGCCGCGTGGCAGCCTCATCACCGCGCCCTCCGCGCCGGGCCCGGCCGCCCGAGGGCACCGGACATCCATGTGAGCAGCGTGCGCTACCCAGGGGTTATGGGCATCCTGAACCGATGAAGCCGCTGAGTCATGTGGGGCTACGGCGGCAGTTGGAGTGATGATTGGCTCGTGTCCTGCTGGATGGGCAGCCTGCACATCGACGGACTTCAGGCGCGGGAAACTGGGAGGCCCACGACTAGTTCAGGTACAGCCGCGTGCTCATCTTTCCCGAGGCCCGGTATGGCAGACCGTCCATGAGCCGCAGGTACTGGTCTTCGCTGATCTCGCCCGCCACATAGCGGCGATACAGGATTGCCTGCGGTGTGTCCTCGCCGACATGGCGGCTTCTGGCTGCCCTGTCTCGCGGCCTGGCTCTGGATCGTGCCAGCGCACCGACAGTCAGTAGTGCAGTGATTGCGAGACCAACGCCGAGCAGACTCAATCCTGGTCCCACTCCGCCCATTACTGAACTCATGTTGTACCTGCCTCCTCTGCCCAGGGCCTTGCTTCAGGGCGCTCCCCACGGGATTCGGCGCGTGTACCCGGCAGGACGGAAGCCGGGCGGAATCTGCGCAGCCGCAGGCTGTTGCTGACCACGAACACCGAGCTGAACGCCATCGCGGCGCCCGCGATGAGCGGGTTGAGGTAGCCGAGGGCGGCCAGCGGGATGGCGGCCACGTTGTAGGCGAACGCCCAGAACAGGTTGCCCTTGATGGTGCGCAGGGTCCGCCGGGACAGCTGGATCGCATCGGGTACCGCGAGCAGGTCACCGCGGACCAGGGTGAGGTCGCTTGCCTCGATGGCGGCGTCGGTGCCGGTGCCCATGGCCAGGCCCAGGTCGGCCTGGGCGAGCGCGGCGGCGTCGTTCACCCCGTC
>JAJYTW010000236.1 GCA_021792855.1 Actinomycetes bacterium | reverse complement strand
GCCGGTGCAGGACATGCACGCTCTGGTCGTTGGCCGCCAGCTTGTCGGCGATGTCCCCGGTGCCGTCCGGGCTGTTGTCATCGACGATCAGGATGTCCGAGTCCGGCACTGACGTCCTGACCCGCGACACGATCAGCTCAATGTTGTCCCGCTCGTTATACGTCGGGATGATGACGGCTACCGGGCCGAGTGCGCCGCCGGGCCGCTCAGATGCATTCAATCTCTCCGCCTCGAGGTCACGTCGATATACGTGCGCTCAGGTAACAACGATGCCAGCCCGCAGGCGGGTTCCCGCGCTTGGTTCGTTTCCCTTGGCTCACACCACCGGACCGGCGCCAGAGTAGCCGATGCCGCGACTGCGCGAGGGAGAGGCCCAGACATCCTTCGGACCGAAGGGGCACCCGCTGGCGGCGGGCGCGGCCGTCGTTGTCTACTGGATGTCTGGACCCCTTCCAAATCCAGCCCCGTCCCCGTACTCAGGCCCCGACTGACACCGTCATGGCGTGGCCGCCCGTCGCGCCTCGCACGAACTTACCGCTGCGCCCGGTGGTGTCAACTCGAGGGCGGTGCTACGGATGGGACGACATGGGTCTGTTGGGTCCTGTTGACCGGCGATACGATTTAGACGCTCCTCAACCATGAGGCGAGGTCCGCTTGACGCAATCCGGCGATAGCCGATGGGCAGCAGGAATCCTCATTCATCTGGAGGCAAGTTATGACAAATGGCCCCGAATCCAGTAACGCTGGCAACGAAGTATCCGAAGCCCAGATCGCGGTGCACTGGCGGGAAGAGGAATACATCCAGCCGCCAGCGAGCTTCGTCGCCCAGGCCAACGCCTCGGATCCGGCCATCTTCGAGCGCTTCTCCGAGGACAAGTTCCCCGAGTGCTTCACCGAGTACGCGGACCTGCTGACCTGGGATGAGCGCTGGCATACCACGCTGGACACCTCGAACCCGCCATTCTGGAACTGGTTTGTGGGCGGCCGGCTCAACGCCTCCTACAACTGCGTCGACCGGCATGCCGAGGCGAACCCGGACAAGACCGCCGTTATCTGGGTTCCGGAGCTCGAAACCGACGAGCACGTGCACATCAGCTACGGCGAGCTATACCGGAAGGTCAATGAGTTCGCGGCCCTGCTGCGCGATTTCGCCGGCCTGAAGGCCGGCGACCGGGTCACGCTGCACATGCCGATGGTTCCCGAACTGCCGGTCACCATGCTGGCCTGCGCGCGCCTCGGGGTGGTGCACTCCCAGGTCTTCGGCGGATTCAGCGGCAACGCCTGCGGCACCCGGATCGCCGACTCCGGCAGCCGGATCCTGATCACCATGGACGGCTACTACCGGGCCGGTGACCTGATCGATCACAAGGTCAAGGCGGACGAGGCACTCGAGGAGGCCGCCAGGCAGGGCCAGGAGGTCGACAAGGTGCTGGTCTGGCGCCGACACGCCGGCCAGTACGCGTCGGAGACACCGATGCGGGACGGCCGCGACTACTTCGTCGACGAGGTGCTCACGCAGTACGCTGGCGCGACCGTGGCGCCGGTCTCGATGGCCTCGGAGGACCCGCTGTTCCTGATGTACACCAGCGGCACCACCGGCCGGCCGAAGGGCGCGCAGCACTCCACCGGCGGCTACCTGTCCTACGTGGCCGGGACGTCCAAGTACTACCAGGACATCCACCCCGACGACGTGTACTGGTGCATGGCCGACATCGGCTGGATCACCGGGCACTCCTACATCGTCTACGGCCCGCTCGCGCTCGGCACCACCACCGTGATCTACGAGGGCACGCCGAACTACCCGGACGCCGGGCGGCCCTGGCGGATCGCGGAGAAGCTGGGCGTGAACATCTTCCACACCTCGCCGACCTCCATCCGGATGCTCCGCAAGGTGGGCCCGGAGGAACCGAAGAAGTACAACTACCACTTCAAGCACATGACCACGGTGGGCGAGCCGATCGAGCCCGAGGTGTGGCGCTGGTACCACTCCGAGGTGGGCAAGGGCGAGGCCGCGATCGTGGACACCTGGTGGCAGACCGAGACCGGCGGGTTCCTCGGCAGCACGCTGCCCGCGCTGCAGCCGATGAAGGCGGGAAGCTGCGGCCCAGGCGTGCTCGGCATCTACCCCGCGATCTACGACGAGGACGGCAACGACGTCCCGGCGGGCAGCGGGCGGGCCGGGAACATCTGCATCCGCAACCCGTGGCCGGGCGTCATGCAGACGATCTGGGGCCAGCCGGACCGCTTCATCGACGTCTACTACCGCAAGTACAACCGCGATCCGGAGAGCAAGGACTGGCGCGACTGGCCCTACTTCGCCGGTGACGGGGCGCTGCAGGCCGCGGACGGCTACATCCGGATCCTCGGCCGGGTGGACGACGTGATCAACGTGGCCGGCCACCGGCTCGGCACCAAGGAGCTTGAGTCGGCGGCGCTGACCGTTCCCGAGGTCGCCGAGGCGGCCGCGGTCCCGGTGATCGACGACATCCGGGGCCGGATCGTGGAGATGTACGTCTCGCTCAAGCCCGGGATCGACCCGGCCGGGATGGACGCCAAGGTCAGCCACGCGATCGAGGTCGAGATCGGCAAGATCGCCCGGCCGAAGAACGTCTGGATCGTCGCGGACATGCCCAAGACCCGGTCCGGCAAGATCATGCGCCGGGTCATCGCGTCGGTGTCGAACTTCGCCGACGTGGGCGACGTCACCACGCTGGCCAACCCGGAGGTGGTCGAAACCATCCGGCACCACGTGCAGAGCGCGAAGGTAGCCAGGGGCGAGCTTCCGCGCGAGCTGTCCGAGGCCGAGTACGAGGAGATCGCCAAGTACGGATCGGCCGAGTAGCACCGCGTGCCGCCCGGCCCGCGGGCCGGGCGGCACGCGCAGCGGGCCTGGTCCCCCACGTCTGGGGGACCAGGCCCGCTGGCTGTCCCGGACCGGGATGCTCGCGGTCCCAGGCCGGGTCGCTGCCGCGATCTGGCCGACTGCGGCTGTGCTCTCAGGCCGACTGCGGCTGTGCTCTCAGGCCGGCTGCGCCAGGGGCCGGGCCGTGGCGCCGCGCGGGTGCAGCCTGGACCGCAGCATCCGCCGTCCGCGATGGATGCGCGACATCACGGTGCCGATCGGGATGCCCATCATCCGGGCGATCTCGACGTACTTGTAGCCTTCCACGTCGGCCAGGTACACCACCGACTTGAAGCCGTCGGGCAGGTCCCGCAACGCGGTCATCACGGTGGAGTCGGTCAGCCGGTCCATAGCCTCGGACTCCGCCGACCGGGGCGACTGGCTCAGCAGGCTGGCCGTCTCGGCCACATCGCGCACCTCGCCGGTCAGCACCTGGGCAGGCTCCCGGCCACGCTTGCGGCAGCTGGTGTAGAAGGTGGTGGTGAGGATCCGGTAGAGCCAGGCCTTCAGGTTGGTGCCTGGGGTGAACTGGTGGTACGAGGCGTACGCCTTGGCGAAGGTCTCCTGGATCAGGTCCTCCGCGTCGCAGTGGTTCCTGGTCAGCCGGAGTGCTGCCGGATACAGCCTGGTCATGTACGGCCCGACCTCGTCCTCGAAGTTGAACCTCGGGTCCGGGCCGGGCCCTGGGGCCTGGCCGGCCGGATCGGCCTCCGACGCCGGATCCGCGTGCCCGCGGGCTCCCGGGGCCTCGTACCTTGCCGTTGGGGCGACGGCAACGCTGGTCATGCAACCTCCCTCGGTCATGCCCGGGCAGTTGCGGCACGAGGCGACCGGAGCGGAGCCGGGCGGCGCCGGGAGGAGCGCGACTGCGGGGGCGTGCGACCAACTGGTTCCCCCGGGGCACCGGTACCGCGTGCCGCCGGGCGAGCCGACGATGATCTGCTGTCTGACTCATCGTCGCCGCCGGCACCGCCCCAGGACATCGGGCGGAGGCTGAGGTACCGATCCGCCGGTCCTGAGTTAACCGGCGGCGCGGGCGGCGCGGATCAGGACCTGGTCAGGCCCGCCGCGTGGGCCACCAGTGCCCGGCGGCCGCTCTGCCCGGTCTTGGCCACCAGGCTGGCGATGTGCGTCTCCACCGTCTTCGGCGAGATATACAGCCTCGCGCCGATCTCCGCGTTGGACAGCCCGCGCCCGACCAGCAGCAGCACGTCCATCTCCCGGCTGGTCACGCCGAGCCGACGCAGCGCGCCCGGCACGGTCGACTCGCCGCGGCCCTGCCTGGGTACCCGCTCGCCGATCTTGCGCAGCAGCCCCCGGCAGGCCGAGGCGACCCGGGCGTGCCCGGATTCCTCAAGCTCGCCGATCGCATCGCGCAGCCAGACCACCGGCTGACCCCAGCCGTCGGCGATCGCCGCGGGTGCGACCAGTCGCCGCAGCAGGTGATTCCACCACGGTCCGCAGACCGCGAGGTAGTCGGCCGCCTGGTCGGCCAGCGTGGTAGCCCGGTCCGGGCGCCCGTCGCGCCCCTCGAGCACGGCCTCGGCGTAGCTCAGGCAGCCGCGGTTCCACCGGGAAACGTCCGCGCCGGCCGACCGCGCCTCGGCGAGGGCAGCGCGTCCATCGCCCCCGGACAGGGTCTCCAGCAGTACCCAGTAGCCCCAGGACCGTCTCGGCGCGACCTGGGGCTGCCTGCGCCCGTGCCCGATCCCGGTCATGCTGGCCTGCCGCGCGCCGTCGAGGTCATCCTGGAAGAGCGCCGCCTCGGTCCGCACCTGACCCCAGGTGGTGAACAGGACCTCGGGGTCATCGGGTGCCACCTGCTCGGCCCGGGCGGCCTCGGTCTCGGCCTTCCTGCGATCCCCGGCGATCGCGTGCACGGTCGCGGTCACGCAGACCGCCATCGCCTGGAGCCGGCGCATTCCGAGCCGGGCGGCGGACTCCTCGCACCGCCGGGCCACGGCCAGTCCCCGGTCCGGATCGGAGCTGACGCTCCAGACGAACGCGAGCTGAAGATCGATGGTGGCCACCGTGGACAGTGCCCCGGCCTCGACCGCGAGTTCCCTGGCCTCGGTGAGGCTCCTGGTGCCGATGTCCTCCATCATCTCGATCGTGCCGAGTTCGTGCAGCGCGCTGATCCGCTGGATCGGCAGCCCCTCGGCGGTCGCGATCTGATAGGCGCGCTCGAACGCGGCACGGGCGGCCGCGATGTTCCTGACCCGCTCCCGGCGGCCGATCACCTCCAGCGCCTCATAGGCCGCCTCGGGCGCCCATGCCTCCTGCGGCGCGGCGTCGGCCAGCGCGAGCGCGCGCCGGGCCAGATCGATGGACTGGTCGAGGTCGCCGGCGTCGATCGCGCATAGTGCCGCGACCGCGTCCAGTCGGCTATCCATGGCCGGATCCCGGAGCAGGTCGGCCAGCTTCCTGGCGACGGCCAGGTGCTCGGCGGCGTCCTCTGGGTAACTCTCCGACAGCGCCCTGGCCATCCTGATCCGCACGTTCGCCATCCACCGCAGATCGGCGTCGATCGCCTCCAGGCCGTCGATCAGCCGCGCGGCGACCGGTCGGAGCCGCTCCGCGTCCCCGATCAGTTCCAGGGCCCTGGCCAGCGCGTTGTCGATGTCTACCGCCAGCGGACGCGGCGCGGCCTGCGCGTCGTCCAGGGCCTGCCTGGCCCGGCTCAGCGAGGTGATCGCGCTGGTCAGCGCGCCCTGACGAAGTGCCCGGCGGCCGGCCCGGAGCTGCAGCCTGGCCGCCCGCAGCGGCTGGCCCGCCAGCTGGTGCAGCTTGGCGGCCAGGTCGCACCACCCGCCGGGCAGATCGGGGTGCGCGTGCTCGACCGCCGCCGCGGCCGCGCCGGCCCGGGCGGACAGATCGGGCGGCAGCAGGTCAGAGACGATCGCCTGCCTGGTCAGCGAGTGCCGGAACCGGAACCGCTGCTGGCTGGCCGGCTGCGGCTCGATCAGCTGCACGTCCCGGCCGCGCCGCAGGGCGGCGAGCACCTGCTGCTCGGTGGCCCCGGTCAGCCCGGGCAGCAATCGCCAGTCGAACTCCCGGCCAAGCACCGCGGCGGAGATCAGCACCTCGGCGTGGTCGGGCCCGAGCATGTCCAGGCGCCGCCGTACCGAGCTGACGATCGACGGCGGCAGGCCGGTGGTGATCTCCTTGTTGACCTGCCAGCCGGTCTCGGTGCGCGCAAGCTCTCCCGAGGAGACCGCGGCCGTCAGAATCTCCTCCACCGCGAACGGCAGCCCGTCGCAGTTCGCCAGCAGCCGGGTGAGCACGGCGCCAGGGACCGGGTCCTGATCCAGGCAGGCGGCGGCCATCGTGGCGATGTCGGGCTCGGCGAGCCGCCGTACCTCGATCACCTCGGCGACCCGGCGCGCGTGCAGGGCCCCGATCAGCTCAAGTGCCGGGGACGGCTCGCTCTGCCGGACCGTCGCGACGCAGGCGACCCGCCG
>JAJYTW010000021.1 GCA_021792855.1 Actinomycetes bacterium | reverse complement strand
CCCGGCCGACGACTCCGGCCCGGTGCCCGGCGGGTCCGGGCCCGCCGGGCTGGTCGGTCCGGAGCCGACCCCGGCCTGATCGCCCGGAGCCGAACCCGGCCTGGCGGCGCCAGGCGGGGCCCAGGTCGGCTGCCCCGGTGGCCCGGTGTCCCGGTGTCCCGGTGTCCCGGTGTCCCGGCGCCGCCTCAGCCGGCCGCCGTCAGTCCGCTGGCCAGCCAGGCGAATTCCGGCGCCATGGCCGGTCGGGCCGGCCAGCCGTTGATGATCGCCAGCAACTGCCAGTAGCGCTCGGCCCTTGGATCGGCGAATACCTCGATCTGCTCACGCAGCGCACGCCGGCCGGCGGCGTCATCGGGGCGTCCGTAGGCGACCATCCACTGCGCGGCGATCGAGTCGACGACCGGTCGTGCCGCCGCCGAGGCGGGGTCGACACCCTCGGCGAGCGCCTGGCCGGCCTGGGCGTGAACGGCCTGCGCCAGCGCGGCCTGGGTCGCGGGGTCCGGCTGCGTCTGGCCGCCGCCCGGTGCCTGCTGGCTCGCCTGGTACCGCATCATCGTGCGGACCGAGGTCCGGAAGTCCGGGTCCCGCACCAGGTCGGCTAGCTCGATCCAGGCCTCCACCTGCTCGGGGGCCGGGTCGTCGGGCAGATCGGGCATGGCCGAGCGCAGCATCGGCTCCATGTCCGGGCGTGGCTCGAGGTCCGCGCAGACCTCGTCGATGAAGCTGCTGATCAGCGCGCGCCGCTCGGTGGCGGACATCTTGGCGAGCTTGCTCATGAGTTCGGTCTCCCTCGGTGTCGATCGGCGGCGAGCGACGGCGAGCAGCACGGCGCGGCGCAGCCGCAGGTCCCTGATCCGTGCCTGCAGTGCCCGCGCGTGCACGTCGGCGAGGTCGGCCAGGCTCTCCTGCCGGTCCAGCACCCGCTGGATGCTGGCCAGGCCGAGCCCCAGGTCACGGAGCGTCCGCACCAGGTCGAGCCGGGCGAACGCGTCCAGGTCGTACAGCCGGTAGCCGGCCGCGCTCCGGGCGGCCGGCGGGACCAGGCCACGATCGGAGTAGAACCTGATCGTCTTCACCGGCATGCCGGTATGCCGGGACACTTCCCCGATCGAGAGCAACGGGCCGCGCTCGTCCATGCCGTCCATCGTGGGCCCTCCGGTAGGTGGAGACTCAACCCCGCAGGCCGGCCCGCTCCGCCCGGTCCACGATCTCCCTGGCCAGCGCGAGGGAGGAGGTCGCCGCCGGGGACGGGGCGTTGCGCACGTGCGTCGCCCCCGGGGTGTCGGAGATCGCGAAGTCGTCGACCAGGCGCCCGTCCCTGGCCACGGCCTGGGCGCGGACGCCGGCCATCGCGCCCGGCGCGATCGCCGCCGCCGACAGCCCGGGCAGGTAACGGGCGCAGGCCCGGGTGAAGGCGGGCCGGCTGGCGGCCAGCCGGATCTCGCTGATTCCGGTCCGCCAGAACCGCCGGGCGACGCCCCAGGTGCCCGGCCAGGCGAGCGTCTCGCGCAGGTCGCCGAGCAGCCGCGGCACGGCGGCGGGCGTGGCTGGCCATGGCCGGTAGCCGTCCCTGGCCGCGACCAGCAGTGCCGTCGGCCCGAGAAGCACGCTGCCGTCGATGCGCCGGGTGATGTGCACGCCGAGGAAGGGCAGGTCCGGATCGGGCACCGGGTAGATCATGCCGCGCACGATCTGGCCCTGCCCGGGGGCGAGCCTGAGGTAGGCGCCGCGGAACGGCACGATCCGCGGATCGGCGGGCGCCCCGGCCCGGACCGCCAGCCGGTCAGCCCACAGACCCGCGCAGCCGATCGCCCAGGCGGCGGCGATCGGCCCGGCGCTGGTGGCCAGGACGGTCCGGCCGCGGTCCCGGCGCACCGCGGTGACCTCTCGCCCCAGGGCGAAGTCCGCCCCGGCGTCCCGTAGCTCGCGCTCCATCGCGGCGGCCACCGCGCCGTAGTCGACGATGCCGGTGGCCGGGGAGTGCAGTGCGGCGACCCCGCGGGCGCCTGGCTCGACCTCCCCGATCTGGGCCGCGGTCAGCCGGCGCAGCCCGGGCACGCCGTTCGCCCTGCCGCGTGCCTCGAGGTCGGCGAGGCGGGGAAGCTCATCCTCGCTGATGGCGACGATGAGCTTCCCGCACCGCTGGTGCGGGATCTGGTGCTGCTCGCAGTAGGCGTACATCAGCCGGGCGCCCTCGACGCACAGCCGCGCCTTCAGCGAGCCCGGCACGTAATAGATGCCGCTGTGGATCACCCCGGAGTTGTGGCCGGTCTGGTGCTGCCCGACGGCCCGCTCCCGGTCCACGACAACCACCCGCGCGCCGGGACGGCGGAGCAGGAACTCCCTGGCGACCGCCAGGCCGACGATGCCCGCCCCGATCACCGCGAGGTCGTAGCCGTGCCCGGGCATGGCCGGGGTCCTAGCCGGCCGCTCCGGTCCCGGCCGTTCCGGCCCCGCCCGAACCGGTCCGTCCGGCGGCGAGCGCGGACACAAGCTCGTACCCGACGTGGGCGGCGGCGATCCCGGTGATCTGGGCGTGGTCGTAGCTCGGGGCCACCTCGACGATGTCCGCGCCGATCAGGTTCAGCGTGCCGAACGACCGCAGCACGGCGAGCAGTTCACGGCTGGACAGGCCGCCCGCCTCGGGGGTGCCGGTGCCGGGCGCGTGCGCCGGGTCGAGCACGTCGATGTCGACCGAGACGTACACCGGCCGGTCGCCGACCCGGTCCGCGATCCGCTGCACGATCCCGGTCACGCCGAGATGATCCACCTCGGGCGCGGAGACGACCTGGAAGCCAAGCCCGGAGTCCTCGCTCAGGTCCGCCTCGGAGTACAGCGGCCCGCGGATCCCCACGTGCAGGCAGCCGGAACGGTCGAGCAGGCCCTCCTCCGAGGCCCGCCGGAACGGGGTCCCGTGGGTGTACTCGGCGCCGAAGTAGGTGTCCCAGGTGTCCAGGTGGGCGTCGAAGTGCACGACGGCGACCGGCCCGTGCACGCCGGCCATGGCCCGCAGCAACGGCAGCGCGATGGTGTGGTCGCCGCCCAGGGTCAGCAGGTGCGGCACCCGCTCGAGCAGCGACCGCGCGCCGCGCTCGATGCTGGTGATCGCCTCGTCGATGCTGAACGGGTTCGCGGCCAGGTCGCCGGCGTCGACGACCTGCTGGGTGGCGAACGGGGAGACGCCCATCGCCGGGTTGTACGGGCGGAGCAGCCGGGACGACTCGCGGATGTGGGCGGGACCAAACCTGGCACCTGGCCGGTAGCTGACGCCGCTGTCGAACGGGACCCCGACGATGACGACGTCGGCGCGGGCGACCTCGTCGATCCTCGGCAGCCGCGCGAACGTCGCCGCGCCGCCGTACCTGGGAATCTGGGTCGCGTCGATCTGGCCGATGTTCTCGCCGGCGATTATCCGCGGGTCTGGCTCGGTCATCTCACTCACTTTCCGACTGCCAGCGCCCGGCGCGCCCGCCGTCGTTGCCGGCGACCGGTGCGCGGGCCTGCTGTGGGGGTTGCTGCCGTTGCTCCAGGGCCGATCATCCCAGGCCCGTCGGGCGCGGGCTCAGCCGCCCAGCAGGGCCGGCCAGTTGGTCGGGTAGCCGGCCGGCAGGATGCCGTAGCCGGACTGGCCGACGTTATTGGCCGCGGGGACTCCGAGGGACTGCAGCAACTCCTCGAAATTCAGCCCGACCAGGGTCGGGAACGGCCCGCCCCCGCTGATCCCGCCGGCCTCGGGAAGCTGCGACTCGGCGGAGAACGTGCTTGCCTGCCCCCAGCCGGTCTCTATCCCGTCGCCGCCGGCCCACATGTTGGCGATCTCGGTCGATGGCGTGACGGCCTGGCCGACCTGGACCGTGGGGGTCACGTCCTCGGCCACGTAGACGGTCAGCCCGGCGGCCGGGCCGGAAGTGAGCCGGTAGGTGATCCAGCCGCCGCCCGGCCAGCCGTAGTTGCTCCCGGACGCGGAGGTGATCACCGCGTCACCGATCGGATAGATCGGCCCGGTGCCGGCGAAGTCCACGCCCATGTCCACCCGTTCGGGGAGCAGGCCGGAGATGCCGCGCAGCGGGTTCAGGTACGGCGTCGCCGCCGGTGTCGCGGACGCGGTGGGAGTCGGCGCCCGGTGCCGTCCCCGGTACTCGGTGGACCTCGTGGCGCTGGGCCTGGGCTGCCTGCCGTGGAAGGTTCCGGCGTGGGCGAGGCTCTGTGGCGGCACCGGCAGCCGGGCCGTCCGGACGGCGGTGCCTAGCGGCTGCTGAGCGCCGGTCGCGGCGTGGGCCGAGGTGCCTGCGGCGTCTAGGCCGAGGCCGCTCGATCCGAGCGGCGACCATCCGGTCGCGGTGGACCCGACGACCGTGGCGAGCACCGCGGCTCCGGCCACGGCGCCAACGGTGAGACCGGGACGCCACTGGGTGGCGGTGGCGAGCGGTGACGGCTTCCGGTGTCGCGCGGACGCCGGCCGATCGGCTGCTCGCCGGGGCTGGGATTTGCGGTGCCTGGCTGCTGGACGGGACAAGGAGGAGACCTCGATAGGGAACAGGACACCCCTACCTTGGAGCACCGGCAACCCGGGCACATGCTGAATGAGAGAACAGGACTATGAGTTGCCTCACATTGGGCTAGAGAGTCCGGAGCTTCTGTTTTATCCCTTGATAGTGCGTTTTCTGGCAGGGCTCCGGCCGGGTTTCGCCGGCGCGCGGCCGCCCGGTCCGATGGCGCGGTCCACCCGGCGCGGTAGGTACGTTGACGGGGAGGGCGCGAGCGGGCGGCGGCCTGGCGGGCCGCGCGCCGGCGGACGGCGATCGCTTGGCGGGTGATGCGGGGATGGGCGATGCGGGGATGGGCGATGCGGGGATGACGGAGCAGGCGCGCGAGGGTTATCCGGACGCGACGGGGTTGCTGGAGCGCTCGGCGGCGGCGTTCGTGGGCGGCGTGCCCGACCACGGGCCGGACGACGGGTTCTTCGGACCGGCCAGTGTGACGTGGCGGACCGCGGCGGACGCGTCGACGCCGGTGGCCGGACTGCGGGCGCTGATGATCCAGGCGCTGCACCCGCTGGCAATGGCCGGGGTGGAGCAGCACAGCCAGTGGCGCCAGGACCCGGTCGGCCGGCTGGCGGCGACCTCCGGCTACCTGGCCACGGTCAGTTTCGGTTCGCGCGCCGACGCCGAGCGCGTGGCCGCGCGGGTGCGCCGCATCCACGTCCATGTCACCGGTGTGGACGAGGTCACCGGGCAGCGGTACGAGGCCAGCGATCCCGCGCTGCTGCTCTGGGTGCATGCCGCCCTGGTCGACTCCACCCTGGTCGCCCGCGAGTTGTTCGGCGTCCCGCTCACCGGCCAGGATGCCGACGCCTACGTGGCCGAGATGGTGACCGCGGCCGAACTGGTCGGGATCCCGCGGGACCAGGTCCCGGACACCGCTGCCGCGCTGGTCGGCTACCTCGACTCGGTCCGGCCGGTCCTGGTCGCCTCCCCGGCGGCCAGGGAGTCGGTCGGGTACCTGCTGGATCCGCCCGGCCTGGACGCCGACCTGGCCGAGATCTGGCAGGACATCAGGGCCGGCGTGATCGGCTCGCTGCCGGACTGGGCGCGGGCGATGTACGACTTCCCGGACGAGCCGCTCACGCCGGACCGGCGGACCGAGATCAGCCAGGCGCTCGGCGTGCTCGACGCGGTCTTCCTCGGCCAGCCTGGCGTGCTCGAGGCGCGGCAGCGGATCGCGGCCCGGGTCCGTGCGGCCCGGCGGGCATGAGGCGGCGGATGCCGGGCCGCCGGGG
The DNA here is from genome assembly GCA_021792855.1 of Actinomycetes bacterium. Classification (GTDB taxonomy): domain Bacteria; phylum Actinomycetota; class Actinomycetes; order Streptosporangiales; family Streptosporangiaceae; genus Chersky-822. The sequence goes on along the minus strand of JAJYTW010000021.1, from coordinate 30,079 downwards.
CCTCCGGCGGGCAGCGCCCTGGCTGGCCGCCGCGACGGCCGCGGGCGCCGGCCTGTTCCTGCTCGGCAGGTCGCGTCATCGCGGGTCGCCGGCCGGCCGACCCGGCCGCCCGGGTGGCGGCCCGGCACCGGTGCAGGCTGGCCCGGTGCAGGCTGGTCCGGTGCAGGCTGGCCCAGCAGCGGCCAACCTGGTGTCGGCTGGCCCGGTGGCCGGTCGGGTGGCTGGCCTGGCCGCGGGGCGCGGGCCGGGCGTGCGGGCGCGCCGGAGCATGGCCGCCCTGCTGCTGGTTGCCCGCGGCGGCGCCAGGTACGCGGCGAGCGCCCCCGCGCTGTTCGCGGCGGCCGGCGAGCAGCGCCAGCGACTCCGCCAGGACCTCGCCCTGCAGACCGCCGACGACGTCGCGCAGACGCTCGGGGCGATGAAGGGCGTGCTGATGAAGCTCGGCCAGATGGCCAGCTACCTCGACGACGGCCTGGCGCCGGAGGTCCGGCAGACGCTCAGCCGCCTGCAGGACAGCGTGCCGCCGATGAGTGCGGACCTGGCCGCCGGTGTGATCGCCGAGGAACTCGGCCTGCCGCCGGAGCGCGCGTTCGCGGAGTGGGACCCCGAGCCGATCGCCGCCGCGTCGATCGGCCAGGTGCACCGGGCGATTACCCACGACGGCCGGGCGGTCGCCGTGAAGGTCCAGTACCCCGGCATCGCCGAGTCGATCGCCGCCGACCTGCGGAACGTGGCGCTGCTGCGCCGGATGCTGAAGATCACCGCACCGGCCCAGGACGTCGACGCGCTGCTGCACGAACTGCGGGAACGGATCATCGAGGAGATCGACTACCGCCGGGAGGCGGCGAACCAGTCCCTGGTCGCCCGGTACTACCAGGGGCATCCGACGATCTCGGTCCCGGCCATCGTCGACGAACTGTCCACCCGCCGGGTGGTGACCAGCGAGCTAGCCGTCGGGGCCAGGTTCGCCGAGGTCCTCCAGTGGCCGCAGCACGAGCGGGACCTGGCGGCCGAGACGATCTTCCGGTTCGTCTTCCGCAGCCTGTACGACATCAGGGCCTTCAACGGGGACCCGCACCCGGGCAACTACCTGTTCCACGGCGACGGCAAGGTCACCTTCCTCGACTTCGGCCTGGTGAAGCACTTCACCGCCGACGAGTTGCTGCCGGTGATGCAGATGGCACAGAACCTGTGCGTACGGCAGGATCCCGAGGCGTTCCGCCGCGCGATGGAAACGGCCGGCTTCCTGCGCCCGGGCGCGCCGCTGAGCACCGAGACCGTGGTCGATCACCTTGCCGTGTTCTATGAGACGATCCGGCGGCCCGGGCCGCTCACGATCACGCCGGAGTACGCGACCTCCGTCGTCCGCCGGTTCTTCGACGTGCGCAGCCCGGTCGCGCAGTACGCCAGCATCCCGCGGTCCTACGTGGTGCTGCAGCGGATCAACCTGGGCCTGTTCGCGGTGATCGGGGAACTGCGCGCGACCGCCGACTGGCGTCGCATCGCCGAGGAGATCTGGCCGTTCGTGCAGGGGCCGCCGGCCACCCCGATCGGGGCGGCCGAGGCGGCCTGGCGGGCCGCTCAGGCGGGCGGGTCTGTCGCATTCGTTCCGGGCCAGGCAGACTAGGGGCGGGCCGGCCCCGGGCCGGCCCGCCGCGTGGCAGCAGACCGCGCGGACCGGGCCGCGCGGTCTCCCCCGGGGACCGGGCGCGGCGCCGCCGCCGCGCGCCACGGCGCGCACGACGCATCAGGAGGCCAGCGAATGACCGAGACGACCAGCGGGGTGACTGGCGAGCAGCCGGGGGAGGCGCTGAGCGCGATTCTGGACCAGCGCGACCCGGCCCGGCCGGCCCTGGTCGTCCCCGATGACGGTCAGACGCTGACCTTCGGCCAGCTTGCCGACCGGGTCCGCTGGCTGGCCGGCTGCCTGGCGGCGGCGGGGGTACGGCGCGGGGACCGGGTCGCCGTGACGCTCCCGAACGGCCCGGACATCGTCCAGGTGCTGTTCGCGATCACCGCGCTCGGCGCGGCCGCCGCGCCGCTGAACCCGGCCTACACCGAGCCCGAGTACGACTTCTACCTGCGAGACATCGAGCCGAGGGTGTTCGTGGTCCCGGCCAGCAGGCCGGAGGCGGCGATCGCGGCGGCGCGGGCCTGCGGGATCGACGTGCTGACCGCGCGGCCGCGGGACGACGCCCCGCCGGTGCTGGCCGGGGCCGACGACGCCGAGATCGGCCCGGCCGACGACTTCGCCGCCGGCCAGCCTGATGACGTCGCCGTGGTCCTGCACACCAGCGGGACCACAAGCCGGCCGAAGCAGGTGCCGCTAGCCCAGCGCAACCTGATGGCGTCGGTCCGCACCATCGCCGCGCACTACCAGCTTGGCCCGGACGACGTCTCGTTCTGCGTGATGCCGCTGTTCCACGTGCACGGCCTGGTGGCGTCCACGTTCGCGGCGCTGGCCGCGGGCGGTTCGGTGATCGTGCCGCGCCGGTTCACCCCGGTCCGGTTCTGGCGGCAGGCCCGCGAGCACGGCGCCACCTGGCTGTCGGCCGGGCCCACCCTGCATCAGATGATCCTGGACCGGCGCGATGAGGAGGGCGCGCCGGCCACCCTGCGGTTCGCCCGCTCGTGCAGTTCGGCGCTGTCCCCGGCACTGCTGGCGCGGGCCGAGGCCGAGTACGGCGTGCCGATGCTCGAGGCGTACGGCATGACCGAAGCCAGCCATCAGATGGCGTCCAACCCGCTGCCGCCGGCGGCGCGCATTCCCGGCTCGGTCGGGATCGCCACCGGGATCGAGATCGGCATCGCGGATAAGACCGGCACGCTGCTGCCGGACGGCGAGCCAGGCGAGGTGGTCATCCGCGGTCCCGGCGTGATGTCCGGCTACGTGAACAACCCGGCCGCGACCGCCGAGGCGTTCTTCGGCGACTGGTTCCGGACCGGTGACCGCGGCGTGCTGCGAGACGGCTATCTCTACCTGGAGGGCCGGATCAAGGAGATGATCCTGCGCGGCGGGGAGAACATCTCGCCCGCCGAGATCGAGCAGGTGCTGCTGGCGCATCCGGCAGTGCGGGACGCGGTCTGCTTCGGCATCCCGGACGAGAAGTACGGCGAACTGGTCGGGGCCGCGGTCACGCTGACCGAGGAGACCGACCCGGAGTCGGTGGACGCCAGAACGCTGATCGAGCACTGCGGTGGCCGGCTGGCGCAGTTCAAGGTTCCGGCGCAGATCCACATCCTGGACCAGATCCCGCGCACCGCCACCGGCAAGGTGCAGCGCAGGCGGGTCGGCGAGGTCGTGCTCGCGGGCGGGGCCGGCGGGCCCGAAGGCGGGCGCTGAGATGCGATTCGCCGTGCTCGGCGCCGGGGCGATCGGCGCCTACGTCGGGGCCGCGCTGGCCCGGGGCGGCTCGGATGTCACGCTGATCGCCCGCGGCGCGCACCTGGCCGCGATGCGGGCGAACGGCGTTCAGGTGACCTCGCCGCGCGGCGACTTCACCGCGCACCCGGAGGCGACCGACCGGATCGAGGCGGTCGCCGACGCCGACGTGGTGTTCGTGGCGCTGAAGGCCTACAGCCTGCCGGAGATCACCCCGCGGCTCGGCGAACTGCTGGCTCCGGGCAGCGCGGTGATCTGGGCGCAGAACGGCATCCCGTGGTGGTACTTCCAGTCCTCCGGCGCGCCGGAGGGGCTGCCGGACCGGCTGGAGAGCGTCGATCCGGGTGGCGTGATCGCCCGGTCGATCCGCCCCGAGCACAACATCGGCTGCGTGGTGTACTGCTCGACCGAGATCGTCGAGCCCGGCGTGATCCGGCACATCGAGGGCACCAGGTTCACGATCGGCGAGCCGGACGGCTCGGTGAGCGAGCGGTGCACCGAGATCTCCCGGGCGTTCGCGGCCGGCGGTCTGAAGGCGCCGGTGGAACGGCGACTGCGGGACCAGATCTGGCTGAAGCTGCTCGGCAACGTGGCGTTCAACCCGATCACCGCGCTGACCAGGGCGACGCTCGGCGAGCTTGGCAGCGAGCCGGAGATGGTCGCGCTGCTGCGGGCGGTGTTCGGCGAGTGCGCGCAGGTCGCTGAGCGGCTCGGGATCACCTTCCCGGTCTCGCTCGACCGCCGCCTGGAGGCCGGGATCGCGGTCGGCGACCACCGGACGTCGATGCTGCAGGACCTGGAGGCGGGGAAGCGGCTCGAGCTTGGCTGCATGACCGGGGCCGTCACCGAACTCGCTGCGGGACTCGGCATCGAGGTGCCGCACCTGGCGACCGTGCACGCCTGCGCCACGCTGCTCGACCGGCTCAACCGCGCCGCCTGAGCCCGGGCACGCGCTGCCCGACCCGCTCAACCGCGCCGCCTGAGCCCGGGCCGCACTCCGTTATATACCTATAGGGGTATTGCGGCCACGTCAGCGCCCGTGCTAATTGCGCAGGTCGCCGGGGTAATTGATTCATCCATTACATATTGACTCACTCTTGGCTCTCGTGTAACGCTTCGCACACCCGTTCTTTGCCAGCCGAGCCGAAGCGAGGTGCGTCAGTGTCCATGCGACCGTCCGAAGCCGCGGATCCGGTCCCGTCCGCCGAGGTCAGCCAGGAGGCCGCGGCCGGCCCGGTGATCCTGACCGCGAGCGAGCGCGCGGCCCTGACCGGACTGGCCGGCCCGGTCGCCAGGCGCCTGGAGGCGGCGGGCGTGACCGTGGTCGCGCTGTGCTTCGTGGACAACGCGGGCGTCACCCGGGTGAAGGCCGCGCCGCTCGGCCGGTTCGAGCGGGCGGCCGGCTGGGGCATCGGCATGTCGCCGGTGTTCGACGTGTTCGGAGTCGACGACAGCATCACCACCAGCCCCCACATCGGCGGGCCCGGCGGCGACCTGCGGCTGATCCCCGCCCTGGACCGGGCCACCCCGCTCGCCGCCCAGCCTGGCTGGGCGTTCGCACCGGTCGACCGGTACACCCAGGACGGCCGTGCCTACGCCGGTTGCCAGCGCAGCTTCGCGCGGGCACAGGTAGCCAGGGCGGCCGAGCAGGGGTTCACCGCCCGGATGAGCTTCGAGATCGAGTGGGCGGTCGGGCACGACGAGGACGGCCGCTTCGTCCCGGCGTGCGACGGGCCGGGCTACGGCATGACCAGGATCATCGAGCTTTCCGACTACTCCCGCGAGGTCATCGAGGCCATCGAGGCCCAGGGCATCGTGGTCGAGCAGTTCCACCCGGAGTACGCCGCCGGGCAACTGGAGATCTCGATCGCGCCGAACGACCCCGTCGGCGCCGCCGACGACAGCGTGCTGGTCAGGCAGACCATCCGGGCGGTCAGCCAGCGGCATGGCCTGCTCGCCTCGTTCGCGCCGTCGGTGGTCGCGGGCGGGGTCGGGAATGGCGGGCACGTGCACCTCAGCCTGTGGCGGGACGGCTCGAACCTGCTGACCGGAGGGGACGGCAGGTACGGGCTGACCAAGGAGGGCGAGGCGTTCGCCGGCGGGGTGCACGACCTGCTCCCGGCGCTGACCGCGATCGGTTCCCCGAGCGTGGCCAGCTATCTGCGCCTGGTCCCGTCGCACTGGGCCGGGGTGTACCAGTGCTGGGGCCGGGAGAACCGGGAGGCGGCGCTGCGGCTGGTCACTGGCTCGTCCGGGGAGCGGGACATCCGGGCCAACCTGGAGGTCAAGTGCTTCGACCTCGCGGCCAACCCGTACCTGGTGGTCGGCTCGGTGCTCGCCGCCGGGCTGTCCGGGATCGCCGCCGGGGCAACCCTGCCCGCGGAGATCGTCGGCGACCCGGCCGGGCTCACCGACGCCGAGCTCAGCGCCCGCGGCGTGGGCCGGCTGCCGACCTCGCTGCCCGAGTCGGCCGCCGCCCTGCAGGCCAGCGACGTGCTCGCCGAGGCGATGGGGGAGCCGCTGTTCGAGGCGTTCCTCGCGGTCCGGCGAGCCGAGGCCGACCTGTTCGCCGGGGTCAGCCCGGAGCAGGTGGTGGCCGCCACCCGGTGGCGGTGGTAGCCAGATGCCGCCCGGGGAGGAGACCGTCGCCGAACGGCTGCAACTCCGGCTCGCCGAGCTGACGCCCGCCGAGCGCAAGGTGGTCCGGGCGCTGATGGCCGACTACCCGGTGCGCGGCCTTGAGCCGGTCGCCCGGCTGGCCGCCGCCGCCGGAGTCAGCCCGCCGACCGTGCTCCGGCTGGCAGGCAAGCTCGGCTTCGACAGCTACGCGGACTTCCAGCAGTCCCTGAAGGCGGAGGTCGCCGCGCGGCTGTCGTCCCCGCTGGAACTGCATGCCGAGCGGGCCGAGCCGCCGGGGGACGCGCTGGCCCGCGCCGAGCGGATGCTGTGCGGCGGCATCTCCGCCAGCTTCGCCCGGCTGCCGCGGGCCGAGTTCGAGCAGGCCGTCCGGCTGCTCGCCGACTCCAGGTACGCCATCACGCTGATCGGCGGCCGGTTCAGCTCGATGCTCGCCGAGTACCTCGCCGCCCAGCTGCGGATCCTGCGGCCGCGGGTGCATGTGGTCTCCTCGGCCGGCGCCGACCGGATGAGCTCGATGCTGGACATCGGCCGCACGAACGTCCTGGTCGCCTTCGACTACCGGCGGTACCAGCACGACACGGTCCGGCTGGCGCTACAGGGCAAGGACCAGGGGGCGACGCTGATCGCGTGCACCGACCCGTACCTGTCGCCGCTGGCCGCCCGTGCCGACGTGATCCTGACGTCCTCGGTGGCCTCGCCGTCCCCGTTCGACGCGCTCACGCCGGCCCTGGCGCTGGTCGAGGCACTCATCGCGGCGATCGTGGACCGGCTCGGCGACGCCCCGCTGGCCCGGATGGCCCGGTACGACGCGCTGAGCGAGGGCACCGTCGACGCCGCCGACGTCGGCAGCTATGAACTAGGGGAGGATCTGTGACACCAGCGACGGAAACCACGCCGCCGCGGCTTCCGCTGATCGACCACCACGTGCACGGGGTGGTCACCGCCGACCTGGACCGGGCGGCGTTCGAGCTGCTGCTCACCGAGTCGCCGCTGGCATCCCCGCCGGGGACGACCATGTTCGACAGCCAGCTTGGCATCGCCGTGCGCCGCCGCTGCGCCCCGGTGCTCGACCTGGAGCCCGGGGTGAGCGCGGAACGCTACCTGGAGCGCCGCGCTGAGCTTGGCACCCGCGAGGTCAGCCGCCGCCTGCTGCGCGGCGCGGCGGTCGCCCGGTGGCTGATCGACACCGGGTTCCAGGCCAGCGAGCTGACCACGATCGGCGAGTTCGCGGATCTCAGCCAGAACCCGGTCGCCGAGATCGTCCGGCTGGAGGGGGTCGCCGAGCAGGTGCTCCGCTCCGGCACCAGCGCGGAGCAGTTCGCCGACGCGTTCGGCGCGGCGCTGGAGCGGGCGTCGGCCGATGCGGTCGGCTACAAGTCGATCGTCGCCTACCGGTACGGCTTCGACTTCGACCCGGCCAGGCCGGCGGCCGCCGAGGTCGCCGCGGCGGCCGGGCGGGTGCTCGCCGACTTCGACGCCGACCCCGCGGCCCGGCTGACGGACCCGGTCGTGCTGCGGCACCTGATCTGGACGGCGATCGACACCGGGCGGCCGGTCCAGTTTCACGTCGGGTTCGGCGACACCGACGTGCGCCTGCACCGCAGCGACCCGTCCCTGCTGCATGACTTCCTGCTGGCGACCGCGCCGATCGGCACCCCGGTGATGCTGCTGCACTGCTACCCCTACCACCGGACGGCCGGCCACCTGGCGCATGTGTTCCCGCACGTATACATGGATGTCGGCGCCGTGCTCAACCACGTCGGCGCCCGCTCGGCGGCGGTGCTCGCCGAGACGCTCGAGCTCACGCCGCTGCACAAGGCGCTGTATTCCTCCGACGCGTTCGGGCTGCCGGAACTGCACTACCTCGGCGCCACCGGCTTCGCCGCCGACATCGCCAAGGTGACCGGGGCGTTCGTGGCCGACGGCGCCTGGTCGGCGGCGGACGCCGAGCGCGCCGCCTACCTGATCGGGACGGCCAACGCGGCCCGGGTGTACCGGCTGGCCGCCGATGTCTAGCCTGGGCCGAGCCGACCTCGCGACCATCGCGGCGGACCTGGGCAAGCGGCTGGCCGCCGAACTGGACGCCGCCGTGGACCTGCGGCACGACCTGCACGCCGAGCCCGAGGTGTCCGGCGCCGAGCACCGCACCGCCGCCCGGATGGCCGCCGCCCTCGGCGAGCCGGACGCCCCGGTCGTGGCCGAGACCGGCCGGGTGATCAGGATCGGCGGCGACGGCCCGCCGGTTGTGCTGCGGGCCGAGCTTGACGCGCTGCCGGTGACCGAGCGGACCGGGGCGCCGTGGGCCTCCCGCACGGCCGCGATGCACGCGTGCGGGCATGACGTGCACATGGCCGCGCTGGCGGCCGTCGGCCGGGCCGCCAGGGACGCCGACGCGGCTGGCGGGTTGCCGGCACCGATCCTCGCGCTGCTCCAGCCCCGCGAGGAGGGCGTGCCGTCCGGGGCCAGGGACGTGGTCGCCTCCGGCGCGCTCGCCGCGCTCCGGCCCGCCGCGGTGATCGCCGTCCACCTCCAGCATCAGCTTCCGGCCGGGACGGTCGCCGCCGCGCCTGGCACGGTCAACGCGGCCACCGACGATTTCGTGATCACGGTCGAGGGGACCGGCGGGCATGCCGGGTACCCGCAGCTTGCCGCCGACCCGGTGGTCGCGCTGTGCTCGGCGGTGGTGGCGATCCAGCAGATCGTCAGCAGGCGAGCCGACCCCACCCACGCCGTGGTGGTCGCGGTCGGCGCGCTGGAGGCCGGCCGGGCGCCGAACGTGATCCCGACCAGCGCGACGGCCCGCGGCACGCTGCGGGTGCTTGACGAGGCGGACCGTCCGGCGGTGCACGCGGCGCTGCGCGACGTGGTTACCCACACCTGCCTGGCCAGTGGCTGCCGGGCCAGCGTGACGATCACCGAGGGCGAGCCGGCGCTGGTCAACGACCCGGCGCTGGCGCATGCGACGTTCGGGTGGCTGCGCGCGGCCGGGTTCGAGGTGGACACCTCGTTCCGGTCCTGCGGCGCCGACGATTTCTCTTACTACACGGCCAGCGCGCCGTCGCTGATGCTCTTCCTGGGCACCGGCGGACCACTCACCCTGCACAACCCGGCGTTCCTGCCGGGCGACGAGATGGTCGGCCAGGCGGCGAGCGCGCTGCTGGCCGGCTACCTGGGCGCGCTGAGCATGCTCGACGACCGGAACGACACCTAGAACGGCCGCCCGCGGCCAGGTAGAGGAGGGACGCCATGACGGTTGGCAGCAGTGAGCAAGGACAGCGAAAACTCCACCGCAGCCTGAGCGTCTGGGAGGCCATCGGGATCTCCCTGGCGCTGATGGCGCCGTCGATGGCGGCGAGCATCAACCCGCAGGGCACGGCCGGCACGGTCGGCCGGGCGGTGCCGGTGGCGTTTGCCCTGGCGTTCGTCGGGGTGCTGCTGGTGGCGTACACGTTCGTGCGGCTGACCCAGCGGTTCCACCACTCCGGGTCGGTGTACGGGTTCGTCGGCGCGACGCTTGGCCCGACGGCCGGCGTGATCTCGGGCTGGGCGCTGGCGGGCACCTACATCTTCTACGCGGTCACCACCGCGATGGCCGGCGGCCGGTTCGCCGCGGGCTTCCTTGACGCCACCGGCATCTGGAAGACCTCGGCGCTCTGGCCGGGCTTCCTGCTCGGTGCCCTGGGCATGGTGATCGTCTGGTGGGTCGCGGTGTCCCCGGCCCGCGGCGGGACCAGGGCGCTGCTGGTCGCTGAGGGCGTCACGGTCGCGCTGATCCTGATCGTGATCGTGATCGTGTTCAGCAAGCTGGCCGGGCACAGCGGGCCGGGCAAGCTCGGCGTTGACTGGTCGGTCCTCAGCCTGCCATCGGGCACCCCGCTGTCCACCATCTTCCTCGGCGTGGTCTTCGGCTTCCTGTCCTTCGCCGGATTCGAGGCGGCCGCCACCCTGGGCGAGGAGACCAAGCACCCCAGGCGCGACATCCCGCGCGCGATCCTCGGCGTCGCGATCTTCGGCGGCATCTACTTCGTCGTGGTGACCACGGTGGAGGTGATGGGCTTCGGCACCTCGGCCAAGGGGGTGGCCGCGTTCATCAACTCCTCGTCGCTGATCGGCGATCTCGGCGCCGCCTATGTGTCGTCCTGGATTGGCAACATCATCACGATCGGCGCGATGGTCTCCGCGTTCAGTTGCGCGCTGGCCAGCACGGTCGGCGCGGCTCGGCTGATCTTCGCGCTCAGCCGGGACGGCGTGCTGCCGGACCGGCTGGCCACGGTGTCGCCCGCCAAGCGGACGCCGGTCACCGCGACCGGCGGCGTGGTCCTGATCGTGTACCTGATCGTCGCCTTCACCTGGTTCGTGCTGCGCGGCACGCCGTTCGGCCTGTTCGCCCAGGCGGGCACGATCGGCACGCTGATCCTGCTGGTGGTCTACATCCTGGCCACGATCGGGATGATCAAGCTGGTCTTCTTCTCCGGTGAGAACCGGGTCAGGAAATGGGAGATCGCGATCCCGGTCCTCGGCATCGTGGTGCTCGCCTACACCCTGTTCCGCAACATCTGGCCGCTGCCCACGGGAGTCGCCTGGTGGGGCCCGCTGACCGCGATCGTCTGGATCGCGATCGGCGTGGTCGGCGCCGCGGCCCGGCCGGCGGCGACCCGGCGGGCCGGTCAGGCGCTGACCCGGGCCGAGGGCCTGGGCGTGGCCGCGGCCGAGTCGGAGGCTGGACAGCTTTCGGCCGAACCCGCGGGCTGACCGAGGATTCTCCGGGTGGGACCGAACGGGGGCGGGGCCGCGCTGGCGGTCCCGCCCCCGCGGTTCTGGCTGGGGCGTAGCACCGCCGGATGGCCAGCCGCACTTGCCGTTGCCCGCTGCCTGAACTAGCAGTAGCCTGTTTGAGCAAAGTATTAAAGCAACTGATCAAAATTGGTGATGGCGATGGCTAAGGCCGGGGCGCGCAGCGCCAGGACGACCGGGGGCGCGCGGGATCGTTCCGCCGCTACCCGGGCGGCCCTGGTCCAGGCGGCCATTGAGACGCTCAGGGAAGCCGGGTTCGCTGGTTGCAGCGCGCGGGAGGTGGCGCAGCGCGCGGGCTGCAACCAGGCGCTGGTCTTCTACCACTTCGGGTCGGTCAGCGGACTGCTGCTGGCTGCTCTGGACGACGTCAGCGAACGACGGATGGCGGCGTATCGTCCCCTGATCGAGGGGCATGGCGCGTCCCTGCCCGGCCTCGCCGCGGCGGCGAGGGAGATCTTCGCCGAGGACCTCGCCGCCGGTCATGTGAAGGTGCTGGTCGAGCTGATCGCCGGGGCGCCGTCGGTTCCCGGCATGGGCGAGCAGGTCGCCGAGCGGCTGGCGCCGTGGCGTGAGCTCGCCGAGGCGGCGGTGCGTGGCGCGGTGGGCCAGTCGCCGCTCGCGACGCTGGCGCCGGTGAAGGAGATCGCGCACGGCCTGGTAGCCGGGTTCCTCGGCCTGGAGATGCTGGCCGAGCTAGATGGCAGCCCGGCAGCGGCGCTCGCGTTGTTCGACCGGTTCGCGGCGCTCGCCGCCCTCGTCGACCAGGCCGGACTGCTTGGTCAGCAGGGCCTGATGGTGCTGCTCGCCCGCGCGCTCACCAGCCGGGAAGGCGAGGGGCGACGATGAGACCGAGCGGCTGGGCCTTCGCTGCCTGGGCCGGCCTTGGCATCGTCTGCGCCCTCGCCGTTGTGACCCCGTTCACCATCGGCCCGCTGGCCGCCGTGGTCGCGCTGGCAGGTGGCGGCGCGCTCCTCGCGTGGCGCGGCAGCCGGAACGCGAGCGCGACCGGGCTGCTCACCGGCCCGGGCTTGATCGCCCTGTACATCGGCTATCTGAACCGCGCCGGGCCCGGGATGGTGTGCACAACGACCAGGAACGCCGGTGAATGCATTCAGGAGTGGAACCCGTGGCCGCTGCTCGCCGTCGGCGTCGTACTCGTCGCCGCGAGCATCGGCCTGTTCCTGTGGCTCCGCGATCGCGGGACCGGCGCTCGGCGATGACCGCGCGGCCGGCAGCGCCATGTGCCGGGCAGGCCGACAGGGCGGCCGGCGAGGCCGGCCGCCCTGTGGCGTGCTAGTGGTCGGGCGTGAGCGTCAGGAGACGTTCAGCGCGTTGCTGTCCTCGAGGAAGCTGGTGTAGTAGCCGTACAGGGTTTCCCTTCCGATGAACTTGATCGTGATCTTCTGGCCGATGTAGGCGTTCAGCGAGAACGAGTGCTTGACGTAGCCGCTGCCGGCGTTCTCGTTGGAGTAGGTGGCCAGGTTCTTCAGCAGCTTGCCGCTGGAGTTCAGCACCTGGACCTTGAAGGTGTCGTACACGGCGCCTGATGGGTCATTGGTCTGCACGTACAGCCAGAACGACAGGGTCGCGCTGGTGCAGTTGCTCGGGATCGTGACCGTCTGGGCGAGCGTGTCGGTGTGCGGCTGGCCGTACCCGTCCAGCCAGGCGAACCAGGAGCCGGCCTGGGCAGGCTCGCCGGTCGAGGTGTTGTTCAGCACGCCCGCGGTAGACGTCCACGGGCTGATCGAGCCGGTCTCGAAGCCCGGGTTGCCGAGCAACTGGGCCGCCGTGCAGCCACCGCCACCGCCGCCAGAGGACGCGATGGCCCAGGTGAAGGTGGCCGAGCCGGAGGCGCCGGTGTTGTCGGTCACGGTGACGGTCACGCTGTAGTTCGCCGCCGTGGACGGGGTGCCGGAGATCAGGCCGGTGGAGGAGTTGATGGACAGGCCGCCCGGCAGCCCGGTCGCCGCGTAGCTGAGCGTCGCGGACGAACTGGAGTCGCTGGCCTGAATCTGCAGGCTGGTTCCGGTGCCGACGGTGCCGGACTGGCTGCCCGGGTTGGTCACCGTGACGGTGTTGCCGGTGCCGGGATTGGTGACGATCGGGTGCGAGAACTCACAGCCTCCGCTGCCGCCGTTGGCGTCGTTGGCCCAGGTGCTCTGCATCGCGAAGGTGCCGGTGGTCAGCGTCAGGTTCGCGGCGCCGCCGGTGGTTCCAGGGGAGATCCAGGCGCACTTGTCGCCGGTCTCGTAGCCGCTGGAGTCGGTCCAGCCGCCGGCCGGGAACTGGTCGGTGATGGTCTCGGCGTACTCGTGGCCCTCGACGATCGACACGCCGTCCAGGGTGCCGTTGGAGTTGACGAAGTCCTGGCCGCAGGAAGCGCCGGCGTCGGTGACGTACGGCATGTTGGTGAACGCGACGTCACCGTAGGGCGAGCTGACCGGGCCGCCGGGCAGGCCCGGGTCGGCGTTGTAGTCGTGCCAGGCGCAGAAGTTGCCCGAGGAGGTGTTGAAGCCATCCGGGTTCGTGCCGGTCGGGGACAGGATCACGTACTGCGCGTCCCGGTTCGAGGCAGCGGTGGTGTTGCCGAAGTGGCCCGCCGCGTTGATGGCTACCTGGGCTAGCTGGCTGCCGGTGGCCTGCTGCGGTGAGGCGGAGCTCTCATCCACCCAGACGCCGGCCAGCGCGCCGCCGGTTGGGTAGCCGACGTGGTAGGCATTGCTCGCCGGGCAGGTCTGCGCCCCGGTCGCGATTCCCTGGCAGTACTGGGTCATCACGCCAGACCAGGTCTCGCCGCCGGTGCCCAGCCCCTTGAAGAGTTGCTGCAGGTACGGGGCCTCGCCGGATGGGTCACCGGACAGCGTGATGTCGCCGCTGGAGTTGGTCGACTGGGTGCCCCACTGCGAGCCGTAGAAGACCAGGTAGACCTTCTCGGGCCCGGTGGTGACCCCGACGCCGTTGACGCCGCCGCCGTAGGACAGGTTGTTGGCCGAGGCCGCCGCGACCGCGGCCGAGGTGCCGTGGGCCGCGGTGCCGTGCGCTGCGGTGCCGCTCGCCGACAGGGCACGGCCGCCGAGCGACGCGTGGTGATCCCTGGCCCAGTGGCGCATCTTCTGCAACTGGCCGACGGTCGGGATGACGCCATGCCGGTAGCTGTGGTGGTAGGCGGGTGAGTAGGGGTTGACCGTCGATCTGGCCGGCGGCCTGGCCGGTGTCCGGGTCACCGATGCCTGGGCAGCCGGGACGGTGGCTGCCTGCATTCCGGTGGCCGCGGCGACGGCGACGAATGCGGCGGTGCTGCCGCGTGCGACCCATCGGCGGACGGGGGTGCGCATCTTCATCGTGCTCCTCCACGGTGTCAATCTGACGGCGCTGCCAGACTGGCGCGCAGATATGGCATGGCGGAAGTCCGGAATGCCCTATCCGCGGGTAACGTAACCGGACCGTGATGGGGCGTCAATGTACATTTATGTAGCCGGGCTGTCAGTTGCTATTACCCCTGCGACGTGCATCTTCGCGTCGATATTGCGACATAGATCTTGTTATCGGTCGGGCCGGTATGTGGCCCGCTAAGCGGTCAGCTAGATCGAAATCCCCGAATCGGGGATGCGTAGGCGAACTTTGCTGCGGCGAAACAGTCGTCCGGGTACGGTGCACGCGGGTTGATGAAGTGCTCCCCGGCGCATCCCGCGTGATTCCGGGAACCGCCTGCGGGCGCGAGATGAGCCGCCGCGGGGCAGCCGGCGCAGGGTAGCGCTCCGGTCGAATCAGACGTAAGGTCACCTCACGACTTCATGCGTGGTCCCTCGGTGCCCGGGGAAGGAGGGGTCGATGGCGCGCCTGGACGCGGCTGACATCAACGAACTGCACGCGCGCGTCTGCAAGGCCCTGGCCGACCCGAAGCGCCTGCTCATCATCAACGAGCTGCGGGACGGGCCGCGGTCGGTCGGCGAGATCGCCGATGCGCTGGCAACCTCCCAGCCCAACATCAGTCGTCATCTCGCCGTGCTGCGGGATCGGGGATTCGTGCTGCCCGAGCGAGTCGGCGCCAGCGTGCGTTACACGCTCGCCAGTCCGAAGATCCTGCGCGCCGTGGACCTGCTGCGCGAGTTCATGGTGGAGGATCTCGGCTCGCGGCCAGCGGTTCCCGAGCCGTCCGTGCCCGCCGTTACCGCGAGCTAGCCATCCGCCAGCCCGCGAGGCCGGTCATTCCGGGCGGATGCTGCCCGCGCTAATCCCGCCACGCGGCCAGGCGGCGGGCTGCTCTCTCGACTGTCTTGACGTACCACCCCTTAGGCCCAGTTGAATCACAACAAAACGGGCGTGATCATGGGCCTAACGGGTGGTACCTGGCCTCTGGCGGCCGAACCGAGTCCCTGTGGCCCGCCTGTCCACCCGGCCAGTGCGGGCAGCAGGCCCGCCCGGCGGGGTTGGCAGGCCCGCCCGGCAGGGTTGGCAGGCCCGCCCGGCAGGGTTGGCAGGCCCGCCCGGCGGGGGCGAACGAGACCGGGGTACCAGAAGCCGACATTCCTCCTGTTGGTAGACTCAGGTGAAGTTTTGATGCTTTCCCGATCGAGAGGGTTCGCGCAGCCGTGTCACGCGCCGACGCAGTGGAGATCTACGAGCTGCACGCGCGGGTCTGCAAGGCGATCGCGGACGGCAAGCGCCTGCTGATCATCAACGAGCTGCGGGATGGCCCGCGGACGGTGAGCGAACTGGTCGCCGCCCTGGAGATCTCCCAGGCCAACGTGAGCCAGCACCTTGCCATCCTGCGGGATCGGGGCATCGTGTCGGCCCGGCGCTCGGGTAGCAACATCTACTACTCGATGACCAGCAAGAAGGTCCTCGAGGCCGTTGATCTGCTGTATGAGTTCATGACCGAGCGGCAGGACGTCGGCAACGTGCCGCTAGCCGGCTGACTCACGCCTCGCCGTCGCCCGGGCCCTCGCCCTCGCCCGGACCCTCGCCCGGACCCTCGCCCTCGCCCGGACCCTCGCCCTCGCCGGGCCCCTGGCCGTCGCCCGGGAACCTGAAGGTGGCCGGGTCTAGCTTTGGCTGGACCGTCGCGAGCGAGTTCAGGAACGCGATCGCGTGCTCGGCGCACAGCCGCCACGGATCGGGCTGGTCGAACCGGCGCAGGTGCAGGCTGCGCTGCCGTGGCGCGGGCGCCGCGCAGACGGCGCACCGGGCCACCGCCGTCGTGTCCATCGTCCCGGTGGCCGCGTCCCAGCACCGCAGGCAGACCAGGCCGGTGTCGTCGCGCAGTGCGGGAACCCCGGGGTGGTAGACGAACCGGACCCCGGCCGCTGGCCCGGCCAGCATCGTGCCGCATAGGTCGCAGCGCAGGTCAGAGATGCTCATGAGTTCCTGTCAAGGGCGAATTTCAGCGAATCTCCGCTGAAGTCTGGACAGATCGGCTCGCACGTATAAGCATATGTGCAATCTCGAATATGTTTCGCCTTCCGAACCAGCCAGTAGGAGGCACGCGTGGCCGATCCGTCCCTCCCGGCAGCCGACCAGGTGCTCGACTGCACCGGGATGTCCTGCCCGCTCCCTGTGGTGAAGACATCGCAGGCCATCAAGAAGATCGAGCCGGGGCAGGTGCTCGAACTGCTGGCCACCGACCCGGGCGTGGAACCGGACATGAAGGCCTGGTCAGGCCGCACCGGCAACGAGTTGCTCGGTATCAGCCAGGACTCCGGAGTATTCCACGTACTGATCCGCCGGATCAGGTAGGCGGCCGCCGATGTGGTCCGGTGACTTCGACTCCAAGGTGCTCTACGTGCAGACGCACGGGATCACCGACCCCGGCCGGTCAGCCACCCCGTTCTTCCTCGCGGCCTCGGCCGCGGCGATGGAGTGCGAGGTGATGATCTACTTCACGATGTACGGCCCGACCCTGCTCCGCAAGGACATGGTCGACAAGATCGGGCCGAAGGGCGAGCGCGGCCAGCCGCTGCGCTACTTCATCGAGCAGGCCACCGGCCTCGGCGTCCGCCTGCTCGTCTGCCAGCCGTCGCTGGACCTCAATGACCTGGCCATCGACGAGCTCATCGACGGCGTCGAGATGATCGGCGGCGCCGCGTTCAACGACCTCGCGATCGCCGCCGACGCCGTGATCAGCTTCTAGGTGGGCGCCATGACTCAGACAGACACCGGCCCGGGTGCACCAGCCGAGGCCGACGCGCGGCTGAAGCTCTCCGCCGCCGCCGGGTACGCGGACGTGCCGCTGGCCGAGAAGGAACGGCTGTTCGACGAGGTCCGGGCGGATCCGAGGTTCGGGGACTACCTGTACGGCTGCTACGAGTGCGGCATCTGCGTGGCGGTGTGCCCGTCGGCCAGGTTCTACGACTTCAGCCCGCGGCGGATCGCCCAGGCGGCCGCGCGCGAGGACGCCGAGCTTGTCTACCAGCAGATGGTCGAGGACATCTGGGAGTGCTCCCAGTGCTTCTCCTGCGTCCGTTGCCCGCGCGGCAACAATCCCGGCGGGCTGGTCACGATCATGCGCGAGGTGGCCATCAACAACGGCCTCGCCTCGGCGAAGGAAGCGCTGGTCGGCTACTCCCGGATCATCTACAAGATCATGTCGACCGGCACCCAGGTCTCGCCGGACATGCTCCAGGAGGACGCGTTCCCTGACTGGGGACCGGAGACCGCCGACGTGTCGGTCAACCTCGACCTGTGGCGGCGGGCGCTGCCGCCGGAGACCCTGCACACCACCAACACCGGCTGGAAGGTCGCCGACTCCACGCTGATCGAGTTGTACCTGATCTGGCTGCACACCGGCGCGCTGGACATGATCGCCGACGTTGACCCGAGCCTGCACGCGATCCTCACCGAGGTCATGGAGGAGCGCCTAGAGGAGGAAGGGATCGAGATATGACCACAATCCCGGTTGAGGAAGTGCTGCGGAAGAAGCAGACGTTCGAGCGCGGCGACGAGGACCGCAGGTCCCTGATCGACCCCCGGGCCGAACTGCTGGCCCTGGAGGCCGAGGGCGAACTGGTGGTGCAGCGGATCGACCGCGAGGCCGTCTCCGTCGCCACCAAGTACGGCCGCGAGAAGCGGATCCAGAAGGCGCACCTGTGGCACCACAAGTCGTGCGGCCAGTGCGGTCACATCCCGGGCTACTCCACCTCGATCTTCTGGGTGATGCGCAAGCTCGGCTACGACTACCACGACCCGCAGGACCAGACCTCGTGCACCGCGTGGAACTACTACGCCAGCGCCACCTCCAACTCCGCCGCCCAGGCCGCAGTGGCGGTGCGGAACTTCGCCGCCGCCCGGGAGACCGGCTACTTCCCGCTGATCCACTGCGGGACCTCCTACGGCCACTACAAGGAGGTCAGGGAGGAACTGATCCGGCACCCCGAACTGCGGGACGAGGTCCGCAAGATCATGGCCAGGCTCGGCAAGGAACTGGTGCTGCCCGAGGAGATCGTGCACTACTCGGAGTGGTTCTACGCGATGCGGCACGAGATCGCGGCCAAGGCCGTCCGCGACGTGTCCGGCGTGGTGGCCACCGTGCACCCGGCCTGCCACTACTACAAGCTGGTCGAGGGCGACGCGATCTACGACCCGGACATCTACGGCGGCCAGCGGACCGCGGTGGTGACCGGCCTGGCGCAGGCGCTCGGCGCCGAGGTGCGCAGCTACTCCACCTGGTTCGACTGCTGCGGCTTCGGGTTCCGGCACATTCTGGTCCAGCGCGACTTCACCCGGTCCTTCGCCACCCTGCGCAAGATCGAGGTGATGAAGGCCGAGGCCGACCCGGACGTGGTGCTGACCCACGACACCGGCTGCGTGACCACGCTGGACAAGAGCCAGTTCGCGGCCCAGGCCCACCAGCGCAACGTCGGCGTGGCGGTGCTCAGCGACGCCCAGTTCGCCGCCCTCGCGATGGGCGCCCACCCCTACAAGGTCTGCCAGCTGCACTGGCACTCGGCCGACTACCGGCCGCTGCTGGAAAAGATGGGCATCGACCACGAGCAGGCCTGGGCCGAGTTCCAGGCCGATATCAAGCGGCTCGAAAACGGCGAGAAGCGCTACCTCGACTGGGACGACGTCGACGCATAGCCCCCGGAGCCGCGTCCGCGGCCTCGGCGATCAACACATGAGGTGATGCATGTCCTTCGACACGGTGGCCGTCATCGGCGGTGGTCCCGGCGGCCTGCGCGCCGCGCACGGGATCGCGGAGATCGGCGGCACGGCGCTGCTCATCGAGGAGCGCGACTTCCTCGGCGGTACCCCGATCGCCGAGAACTACGCCGGCCTGACCCCGCACGGCGAGCCGGCCAGGCCGCAGATCCAGGCGATGATCGACGCCGTCACCGCGAGCCCCGGCGTGCAGGTGCTGACGAGCACCGTCGTCACCGCGGTCTCCGGGGAGCCCGGCGCGTTCACGCTGACGATGCGCGGGCCGGACGGCGAGCGGCAGGCCGAGTGCGGCGCGATCATCATGGCCACCGGGTTCGGGCACTTCGATCCCGGCCGGGAGACCCAGATGTACGGGTACTACGAGTTCCCGGACGTGATCACGCTGTCCGACCTCGAGTCCATGCTGTCCGACCACAAGGTGGTCCGGCCGTCGAACGGCGAGCCGCCGAAGCGGGTCTGCTTCGTCCAGTGCGTCGGCAGCCGGGACCGGCACATCGGCAACGAGTACTGCTCCAAGGTGTGCTGCGGGGTCGCCTCCAAGGAGGCGATCGAGGTGCGCCAGCTTGTCCCGGACTCCAAGGTCTACATCTTCTACATCGACATGCGGATGTACGGCTACTGGGAGAACGAGATCTACTGGCCGGCCCAGGAGAAGCACCACGTCCAGTACGTCAAGGGGATCATCAGCGAGGTGCTGGCCAAGGGCGACCGGCTGCTGGTCCGCGGCGAGGACACCACCATGGGCCGCCCGATGGAACTCGAGATGGACATGGTCGTGCTCTCGGTCGGGATGGAACCGTCCCCGGGCACCAAGAAGATGGCCAGGCTGCTCGGCGTCCAGCAGAACAAGTACGGCTTCGTCGACGCCGTCAAGGTGCCGCTGGACACGGTCACCACCAGCCGGGAGGGCGTCTTCGCCTGCGGTGCCGCGCTCGGCCCGGCCGACCTGGAGGACACCGTCTCATCCGCGGCCAACGCGGCGATGAAGGCGATCGCCTACCTGCGGTCCCGCGCCGCCGCGGCCGCGAGCTAGCGAGCCGAGCCGATGCCCGAACACGCCGCGGCGACCCCGCCGAAGCCCCGCCGCGCCGGCGGCGGGGACCCGGTGGTCGACACCCCGAGCGCCCAGGAGTTCCAGCGCGAGATCCTGGACAAGATCACGGTCGCCGAGTTGCAGTCCATCGCCGACCGGCTGGACCGCAAGTCGCGGGCGATGCGCGAGGTGCTGCTGGCCACCGAGGATCGGCTGGACGCCGTGGCGCTGCGCCGGGTGCTCCGGCTGATCTTCGCGACCCGGCGGCGGGCCGACCAGGTGATCGACGACGTCGGCGCCGACCGCCTGGCGGCGGCGATCGTCGCGCTGATCTCCGGCGCCGAGGACGTGGCCGCCGGAGATCAGCTGGCGGCCAGGTTCGACGCCTTCGACGCGGCCCTGGCCGGGCAGCCGGACGCCGGCTTCGACCTGCCCGGTGAGCTACTTCATTTCACCTATCCCGGCCAGTACTGGCTGTGGACCAGGTGGCTGTGGGATCCGCGCACCAGGACCGGCGCGCTGCCGCTGGTCACCACCGACCAGGTGGACCTGTCCGGGGCCGAGGGCCGCGGCGCGACCTACCTGACGGTGGGCCGGGCCACCGCCTTCGTCAACGAGACCGGGAAGGCGGCCGGGTTCACCGACGCGGCGCCCGGCCTGTTCGGCACCGACATCTTTCTCGCCGCCGTCTACGGCGTCTACATGTACACCGTCCTGCGGATGCGGATGACCAAGGAGTTCAACGAACTCGTCCCCGCACTGCCCGACCTCATCCGCCGCCTGCTCGGCATCTACTACCAGGAGGGCTGACGATGCCTGTTTCCGGGCGGAAGGTCCCGCCGCGCGCCGTCGAACTTGAGACCGCAACCGTCGCGTCCCCGATCTCCGGCCGCGAGGTCGAGCTTCCGGCCATGTGGAACCGGATGTTCGAGCCCCGGGTGCTCACCGCCACGAGCCCGGACGAGTTCGAGAAGATCATCTCGCTGCCCGGCGGGGAGTCGCTTGAGTGGTGCTACGGCTGCGGCAAGTGCGTGCCGGTCTGCCCGGTCGACGTGGTCGGCGAGTACGGCCCGCGCAAGCTGCACCGCAAGGTCCAGACCGGGATCGACCTGCTGGTCGATGATGACCTGTGGCTCTGCACCACCTGCGGGAACTGCCTGCGGGTGTGCCCCAAGCAGGTCGACATGATCCAGATCATGCCGGCCGCCAGGGAGGCGGCGCTGACCGACGGCGCCAGCGTCCCCGGCGAGCTTCAGGACGTCTTCGAGAAGACCTTCAGGTACGGCAACGCGCTCGGCGAGAACCCCCGGCGGCGGTCCGCCTGGACCCGGTCGGCCGGCGTGCCGGTCCGGATCCTGCCGACCGACCCGTCCCCGGTGGACGTGCTGTTCTACGTCGAGGACTACTGGAGCTATCACCCGCGCGGCCAGCAGGCGGCCCAGGCCTTCGCCCGGGTGGCCACCGCGCTCGGCGTGGACTTCGCGATCCTCGGCCACGAGGAGAAAACGGTCGGTGACAGCCAGCGGCTGGCCGGGGAGAAGGGCCTGTTCGACTCCCTGGTCGAGGACGTCACAGCGACCCTGGCCAAGTACGAGTTCGCCAGGATCGTGACGCCGGACCCGCACGCGTTCAACGCCCTGGTCAAGGAGTACCCCAAGCGCGGGCACCAGTTCGACGTCCTGCACTACACCCAGTTGCTGGCGCCGCTGGTGGGCCAGATCAGCTGGGCCAGGGAACTGG
The DNA here is from genome assembly GCA_021792855.1 of Actinomycetes bacterium. Classification (GTDB taxonomy): domain Bacteria; phylum Actinomycetota; class Actinomycetes; order Streptosporangiales; family Streptosporangiaceae; genus Chersky-822. The sequence goes on along the minus strand of JAJYTW010000021.1, from coordinate 8,333 downwards.
ATCTGACGGTCACCTTCCACGACCCGTGTTACCTCGGCCGGCACAACGGCGAGTACGACGCCCCGCGCACCCTGATTAACGCGATCCCCGGGGTGACGCTGGTGGAGATGGGCCGGTGCCGGGAGAACGGCTACTGCTGCGGCGGTGGCGGCGGCGGGATGTGGCTGGACGGCTTCACCAAGAACCACGCGGCCGAGCGGCTGTCCGAGCGCCGGGTCCGCGAGGCGGCTCAGACCGGGGCGGACGTGCTGGTGGTCTGCTGCCCGTACGAGGTGTCCAGGTTCGAGGACGCGGCCAAGTCGACCGGCCACGACAACCTGAAGGTGATCGACATCATCGAGCTTATCGATCAGGCGATGGGCCTGGGACCGGCCGATGCCTGACTCGGGCACGCTGCGGGTGATCGACTTCGGGCAGGTCACGCCGCTGCGGTCGCAGACGCTCTGGCACGCGGTCGGCTACGGCGTCAGCGCGGGCGAGCCACCCACGCTGACGTTCGCCAGGCCGTCGGCGCCGTACGTCTGCCTCGGCTACCACCGCGACCTGGCCGAGATCGATCACGACTACTGCCGCGCCCACGACCTGCCGGTCTACCGGCGGATGGTCGGCGGCGGGCCGGTCTACCTGGACCAGCGGCAGCTGTTCTTCCAGATCTGCGTCCCGGCGGGCGACGTCTCGCCGTCCCGCCGGGACGCGCTGGCCGGGCTGCTCGCGCCGGTCGTGACCGCGTTCGAGGCGGTGGGCATCGCGGCCCGGCTGGACTCGGCCGGCGAGATCTGCCTGGGCGAGGCGAAGATCTGCGGCCATGGCGCCGGCCAGATCGAGAACGCCGTCGTGGTCTGCGGCAACCTGATCGAGGCGTTCGACCACGACCGGGCGGCCGCCATCCTGGCCATGCCCGACCCGGCGCAACGGGACCAGACCGCCGCCCTGATGCGCCGGTACGTGGCTGCCACTCCCGCCGATCCTGGCGCCTTCGCGGCGGCGCTGACCGGCGCCTACGCGACCGCCCTCGGGCGGGATCCGCGCCCGGGTCACCTCAGCGCCGGCGAGCTAGCCGCGGTGACCGAGCTTGACGAGCTGTTCACCAGCCCCGACTGGCTGGCCGGGCCGGCCCGGACATCGGGGCGGCCCGCGGCACCCGGCGCCGCCGGGCGCGGGGTCAAGGTGCGCGGCGGAGTCTGGACGTTCGCGGCTTCCTCGGGCGGCGCGCGGATCGCGGCCAGCGTCATCGCCGGCCGGCTCGAGCAGGTCAGCCTTACCGCCCCGGCGATGAACGGGCAGGCCCGCGCGGCCGAGCGCGCCCTGGTCGGGCTGCCGGTGGCCGGCGCGGCGGACGCGCTGCGCCAGTTCGGCGAGCCCGGCAGTCAACTCGCCGCGGCGCTGGCCGGGGCCGAAGGGAGAGTGCTATGAGCAGCGGTCCGCAGCCGCGGGCGGCCGGCCCGGTGGTCCGGGTGCGCGGCTTCGACCTGGCGCTTGACCGCAGGTACGAGCCGGCCACCCACATCTGGGTGGCCGACGCCGGGCCGGGACTTGTCCGGATCGGCATGGACCCGCTCGGCGCGGAGACCTCCGGCACGCTGGCGCAGATCTCGCTGCCGGGCGTCGGCGCCGACCTCGCCGCCGGGCGGCCGTTCGGCCAGCTTGAGGCCGTCAAGTTCGTCGGCCCGCTGACCAGTCCGGTTTCCGGCACGGTGCGGGCGGTCAACGACGCGGTGGCGGCCGACCCCGGCCTGATCGAGCGGGACCCGTTCGGCGCCGGCTGGTTGATCGAGGCGGAACTGGCCGACCCGGCCGAGCTTGACGGCCTGCTCACCGATGCCGCCGAGATCACCGCCTGGTACGAGGCGCGGATCGAGGACTACGTCCGGACGGGGGCGATCGCGCGATGAGCCGGGTACCCGTGCCCTCCGCTGCCGCGCCCGCCCCGGCCCCCGTTGCCCCGCCCGGCGCGCCCGCCGGTCCCCGCCCGGCGGGTTCCCCGGCGGCGGTGCGGCGGGCGAACTTCCCCGACGTGATCGACTTCTACGCGCCCGGCCTGAAGCGCTGGCAGACGCCGGAATGGACGCCGGACAACCCGCGCCGGTTCCTGCCGGTCTCGGTCACCGGGTCGGCCTGCGCGCTGTCCTGCGACCACTGCCAGACCAAGGTGCTCGACGGAATGATCTCGGCTCGCGCCGAGGAGGACCTGTTCGCCCTCGCCCGCAGGCTCCGCGATCAGGGCAGCGAGGGCCTGCTGGTCTCCGGCGGATCGACCAGGACCGGCGAGGTCCCGCTGCTGCCGCACCTGCGGCACATCCCGAGGATCAAGTCCGAGCTTGGCATGAAGGTGATCGTGCACTCCGGCGTGGTGTCACCCAGGCTGGCCGCCGGCCTGGCCGAGGCCGGCGTGGACGGGGTGATGCTGGACATCATCGGCGCCGACGAGACCATCAGGGACGTCTACCACCTGAACCTGACCGTCGCGGACATGGAACGCTCGCTCGCCCTGCTGTCCGCGCAGGGCCTGCGGATCATCCCGCACATCGTGCTCGGGCTGCACTACGGGAAGTTCCTCGGCGAGCACGCGGCCCTGGACATGCTGACCCGCTATCCGGTCTCGACGCTGATCCTGGTGGTGCTGACCCCGCTGACCGGGACCCCGATGGCGCACATCCCGCCGCCGTCGACCGACGAGGTCGCCGCGTTCTTCGCCGAGGCCAGGCTGGCCGCGCCGGCGATCCCGATCAACCTGGGCTGTGCCCGCCCACTCGGCGCCGCCAAGGTGGAGCTTGACCAGGCCGCCATCGACCTGGGCCTGAACGGGATCGCCTACCCGGCCGACGGGATGATCGCCTATGCCAGCTCGCGCGGTCTCGAGCCCCGGCTGTTCGAGTACTGCTGCTCGCTGACCTGGACCGGCGACCGGGACGCCGGGTACGCGACCGTGACGGTGGGCGAATGAACCGCGGGTGGCCGGCGGCCGGCCGGCCGTGGCGGCTGATCACCGACGACGGCGCGACCGCTGCGGGCGGCCTGGCCCTGGACGAGGCGCTGATGGCCGGCTACGCGCGCGGCGAGCCGGACCGGCTGCCGACCCTGCGGCTGTACACCTACCGGACGCACTGCGCCCTGATCGGCCGGTACCAGAACCTGGCCGCCGAGGTCGACCTGGACGCCTGCGCCGCGACCGGGACCCCGGTGAGCCGGCGGCCGACCGGCGGCGGGGCGATCATCATGGGCGAGGATCAGCTTGGGGTCGCGCTGATCGCGGCCGCCCCGCCGGACCTGCGCCCCCGCGAGATCATCGCCGACCTGGCCAGCGGGCTGGTCGCCGGGCTGGCCGAGCTTGGCCTCCGCGCGGTCTTCCAGGGCAAGAACGACCTGGAGGTGGACGGCCGTAAGGTGGCCGGCCTCGGCCTGTACCTCGACCAGGCCGGCGCGATGCTGTTTCACGCCAGCGTGCTCGCCGACCTGGACGTCGAGTTCATGCTCCGGGTGCTCCGGGTGCCGGCCGCCAAGCTGGCCGACAAGGCCGTCGCCGCGGTCGCCGAGCGGGTCACCACCGTGACCGCGCTGACCGGCCGGCCCTGGGCCGGCCCGTCGCTGCGGCCGGTCATCGCGGCGGGCTTCGCGGCCGCCTTCGGGGCCGAGCTAGACCCGGGCGAGCCGACGGCCGCCGAGCGGGACCGGGCGGCCGCCCTCGCCGTCGACCGGTACGCCAGCCAGTCCTGGCTCGCCGACCGCAGCGCCGCGCTGGACGGCAGCGGCTCGGCCGCCATCAAGACCCCGATCGGGCTGGCCAGGATCTACCTGACCACCCACGGCGACCTGGTCAAGAACGCCATCGTCGTCGGCGACTTCAACGAACTCCCCGTCGCCGTGCCCGACCTGGAGGCCCGCCTCCGCTGGCACCGCCTGGACGAAAGGACGGTCATGGACGCCGTAACCGCATCAGGCGCCTGGGAGGCCCTGGGCGTCCCGGCCGAGCAGCTTGCGGGCGCCGTCCTGCAGGCCGGCTCGCAGGCGGTCGAACGCCTCGCCGCGGCACCGCTTCGCTCCGAGGGCTCCTGCTACTTCCCCGAGCCGTCCCGGAGCCACGGATGACCGCCGAGGCCGTCGGCGCGCGCCGGTCCCCGCTCCCGCTGCTCACCAGGTCCGCTCCGCGCCAGATCAGCCCGGACTTCGTCCGGATCTCCTACGCCAGCGCGATCACGCTCGGCATGAAGTCCGGCCGGTTCAGCCGGGACTTCGAGTTCGGCGGCATCAACCTGCTGCTGAACTACGACGAGGGCTGCCTGTCCGACTGCGGCTACTGCGGCCTGGCCCGCAGCCGCCAGAACGTGGACTACGGCGACCAGTTCATCCGGGTGGAGTGGCCGCTGGTCGGCACCGACGAGCTTGTCGACCGGATGGCGGAGCGGGAGTCCACCCTGACCCGGCTGTGCATCTCGATGGTCACGCACGGCCACGCCTACGCCGACACCTGCGACATCACCCGCCGGATCGCCGCGAAGGTGCGCACGCCGCTGTCCATCCTGGTCGCCCCGCCGACGCTGAACCGGGAGCGGCTGGAGACGTTCAAGGCGCTCGGCGTGGACATGATCGGGATCGGCCTGGACGCGGTCACCGAGCAACTCTTCCGCTCGATCCGCACCGACGTCCCGGCCGGCGGCCTGAAGTGGGAGAAGTACTGGGAGGTCATCACCGACGCCCGGGAGATCTTCGGCCCGTGGAAGGTGAACGTGCACACCCTGGTCGGGATCGGCGAGGCCGACCAGGACCTGATCGACCTGTTCGTCGCGCTCCGGGACCGGCAGATCTTCTCCTATCTGTTCTGCTTCAACCCCGAGCCGGACTCCCGGATGGCCGACCACCCCAAGTCGCCGCTGGTCCGCTGGCGCCGGATGCAGCTTGCCAAGCACCTGATCGAGACCGAGGGCTATGACGCCGGCCAGTTCGAGTTCGACGCCGACGGCGGCCTGATCAACCTGGACGCGCCCCGGACCGCGGTGGACGCCGTGGTCGACGCCGGCGTGGCCTTCATGACCAACGGCTGCCCGGGAGAGAGCGGCGAGCCCGGCTGCACCAGGCCGTATGGCTCGTACCGGCCGGCCGAGCCGTTCCGCGATTTCCCGTTCCTGCCAACCCCCGACGACCTGATCGAGATCAGGCAGCAGTTGCGGCTCGACGACGTCGTCCGATCGAGAGGGTGATGTACCGGTGCGAATTGTTGTGCCCATGAAGGCCGTTCCGGATCTGGTCGAGGAGATCGAGCTGACCCCGGACGAGACCGATATCGATCGCGAGTACCTGAAGTTCGTGCTCAGCGAGTGGGATGCCCAGGCGCTGGAGGAGGCCCTGCTGCTCAAGGACGCCTCCGGCGCCGAGGTGGTGGCCGTCGGCCTGGCCAGCGACCCGGACATCGACCAGGCGCTGTACACCGCGCTGGCCAAGGGCGCGGACGCGGCGGTCAAGCTGTCCGGCGGGCCGGAGGACGCGACCGCGACCGGGGTCCGGGCCGCGCTGCTGGCCGGCTACCTGGCCGCCGAGCCCGCCGACCTGGTGATCACCGGCGTGCAGGCCGCCGACGACATCGACGGGCAGCTTCCGCCGATGCTCGCCGCTCACCTGGGCCAGCCGCACGTCTCGGTGGTGATCGCGGTCGAGGCCGCGGACGGCGGCGTGCTGGTCCGGCAGGAGTTCGCCGGCGGCCGGACCCACCAGCTCAGGGTGACCACCCCGGCGGTGATCGGCGTCCAGGCCGCCCGGCAGGCGCCCAGGTACGCGCCGATCACCAGGATCAGGCAGGCGATGGCGGCCGGCGGACTGCGCGAGGTCACCGCCGAGCCCGCGGCCGCCTCGGCGGCACCGGTGGTGCGCCGGATGTACCGGCCGGAGCAGACCAGCCACGCGCAGATGCTGACCGGCAGCGCGGACGAGGTGGCCGAGGCGATCGCGGGCCTGCTCCGCGACCGCGGCCTGGTGAAGGGATGAGCCCGATGAACGTGATGGTGCTGGCCGAGCACACCGGCAAGCAGATCTCCGAGGGGACCTACGAGCTGATCGGCGCCGCCAGGGACCTGGCCGCCGCGCTCGGCGGTCAGGTCGAGGTGGCGCTGTTCGGCCCGCGGGACCTGGCCGCGCAACTCGGCGCCGCCGATCGCGTGCTCAGCGTCGATCACCCGGCGCTGGCTGAGTACCTGCCGCAGGCCTACGAGGTCGCCCTGACCGCGGTGCTGGCCGAGCGGTCGCCCCGGCTGCTGCTGATGGCCAACGGCACGCCCGGGCTGGACCTGGGCGCGGCGGTCGCGGTCGGCTGGCAGGCACCGCTGGCCGCCTACGTGACCGGACTGGCCGTGGACGGCGGCACGGTCGTTGCCACCTCGGCGATCCTCGGCGGCAAGGTGCTCGCCGAGCTTGAACTGCCGGGCGAGCGCGGCGTCGCGACCGTGGTCGGCGGCGCGTTCGGCGCCGAGGCCGGGCAGGCCGACGCGGTGCCCGAGGTGACCGAGGTGAGCCCGCCCGCCGGGCTGGATCAGCTCGCGATGAGCCTGGCCGAGGTGACCGAGCCACAGGGCGGCGACGTCGACATCACCACCGCGGACCTGCTGGTCTCGGTCGGCCGCGGGATCGAGTCCAAGGACAACGTCGAACTGGTGCAGGACCTCGGTGACGCGCTCGGCGTCCCGCTGTCGGCGTCCCGGCCGGTGGTGGACGCGGGCTGGCTGCCGAAGACCCGGCAGGTCGGCAAGTCGGGCCTGAAGGTCAAGCCCAGGGCGTACCTGGCGTTCGGCATCTCCGGCGCGCCGGAGCACCTGGAGGGGATGCGGGACGCCGACCTGATCATCGCCTGCAACACCGACCCGGGGGCGCCGATCTTCGACGTCGCCCACTACGGCACCACCGTTGATCTGTTCGACCTGGTCCCGGCCCTCACCGACAAGCTGAGCTGATGGCCGGGCAGGCAGCCGCTGCGGCCCGGGCGGGACGTCCCGCCCGGGCGGCCGGCTCCCGGCCCGAGGAGGAACCGTGCTGATCCGCATCGTGCTTGGCGGCCTGATCGTGCTGGCCGGCCTGGCGATCGCCGGCCGCCGGCTGGCCTGGCTGGCCCGGCTGGTCCGACTCGGCGTCCCGGCGCCCGGCCGGCTGGCCGGGGCCCCCGCCCGGGTGTCGGCCGAGCTTGTCGAGGTGATCGGGCAGCGCAAGCTGTTCAAGCGGTGGAAGTCCGGGCTGCCGCACGCGCTGGTGTTCTGGGGTTTCCTGATCCTGATGCTGACGATCATCGAGGCGCTCGGCGACACGTTCGTCAGCAAGTCGTTCGCGATCCCGCTGATCGGCCACCTCGCCGTGATCGGGTTCATCGAGGACCTGTTCACCGTTCTGGTCCTGGCCGGCCTGGCGGTCTTCACCGTGACCAGGCTGGTCGACTCGCCGGAGCGGCGCGGCAAGAAGTCGCGGTTCTACGGCTCGCACACCACGGCGGCCTGGATCACGCTCGGCCTGATCGCGCTGGTGATGATCACCCTGCTCGGCTACCGGGCCGCCCAGGTGAACACCGGGGACTTCCCCTACGGTGGCGCGGCGTTCGCCTCGCACGGCCTCGCCGCGCTGCTGAAGCCGCTCGGGACCTCGGTGAACGCGGGCCTGGAGACCTTCTTCCTGCTCGCCAACGTCGCCGTGATCATGGGCTTCATGGTGTTCGTCACCTATTCCAAGCACCTGCACATCGTGATGGCGCCGCTGAACGTGGCGTTCTCCCGGCGGCCGCGCGCGCTCGGCGCGCTCGGCGAGATCCCGCCCGCCCCGATCGCCGTGCCCGCCGCCGCGCCCGCGCCCGCCGCGGATTCGGCCGGGACCGGCGCGGGGGAGGACGCGGCCGGGGCCGGCCAGCTTGGCGTGCTGTCCTGGAAGCAGCGGCTGGACACGCTGACCTGCACCGAGTGCGGCCGGTGCCAGTCCGTCTGCCCGGCCTGGAACTCCGGTGCGCCGCTGTCGCCGAAGCTGCTGATGATGGACCTGCGGGACGGCATGATGGCGGCCGGTACCCATCCGGCCGGCGGACCCGGCGCCGCTGGCGGCGACGTGATCAGCCCGGATGTGCTGTGGTCGTGCACCACCTGCGGCGCGTGCGTCGAGCAGTGCCCGGTGGACATCGAGCACGTGGACACGATCGTGCACCTGCGCAGGCAGCTTGTGGACGCCGGCCGGATCGAGCCTGGCGTCCAGCAGGTGCTCCAGGACGTCGCCACCCAGGGCAACTCGTTCGGCAAGTCCGGCCGGATGCGCGCCAGGTGGACCAGGGAACTCGGCTTCACCGTGCCGGACGCCCGCAAGCAGCACGTGCGCTACCT
>JAJYTW010000235.1 GCA_021792855.1 Actinomycetes bacterium | reverse complement strand
CTGACCGGCTTTCGCGCAGTTCTCATTTCCCGTGGTCCCGTGGGCGGGACCGGTCCTAGCCGCAGGCCGGTCCCGCCCACGCGCGCGTCCGGACCGGAGTGGTCAGGTGTCGATCCTGGCCGGGTCAAGTTCGGCCGCGCCGCCGACGATGAAGTCCCGGCGCGGGCCCACCTCGCTGCCCATCAGCAGATCGAACATCTCAGCTGCCGCGGCCGCGTCCCCGATCCTGATCCGGCGCAGAGTGCGGTGCCGCGGATCCATGGTGGTCTCGGCAAGCTGAGCCGCGTCCATCTCGCCAAGGCCCTTGTACCGCTGCGGCGGGTCCTCATAGCGCTGCCCCTTGCGGTCAAGCTCAAGCAGCACCCGGTGCAGTTCGGCGTCCGAGTAGGTGTAGATGTACCGGTCCTGGCCCTTGCGGGGGTTGGTCAGCTTGATCCGGTGCAGCGGCGGCACGGCGGCGAACACCCGGCCCGCCGCCACCATCGGCCGCATGTACCGGTGGAACAGGGTCAGCAGCAGGGTCCGGATGTGCGCCCCGTCAACGTCCGCGTCGCTCATCAGGATGACCCGCTGATACCTGGCCGCCTCCAGGTCGAACGCGCTGCCCGAACCGGCGCCGAGCACCTGGATGATCGCGGCGCACTCGGCGTTCTTCAGCATGTCCGACAACGACGCCTTCTGGACGTTCAGGATCTTGCCGCGGATCGGCAGCAGAGCCTGGAATTCGGAGTCCCTGGCCAGTTTGGCGGTGCCAAGGGCCGAATCGCCCTCGACGATGAACAGCTCGCTGCGGTCGTCGGCGGACCGGCAGTCGACCAGCTTGGCGGGCAGGGCGGAACTGGCGAGCGCGGACTTGCGCCGCTGATTCTCCCGGTGCTCGCGCGCGGCGACCCTGGTCTTGGCCGCGCTGGCCACCTTGTCGAGCAGCGCCTTGGCCTGCTGCCTGCTACCGCGGACCCGGCCCTCCAGGAACGGCCGTAGCTCGGCGCTGACCACCTGGCCCACGATCCGGGAGGCGGCCGGTGTGCCGAGCACCTCCTTGGTCTGCCCCTCGAACTGCGGCTCCGGCAGCCGGACCGAGACCACCGCGGTCAGCCCTTCGAGCACGTCCTCCTTGAGGACCGGCTCGTCGCCGCTGCGCAGCACCCGGGCCGCCCGCAACTGCTCGTTCATGGTCCGGACCAGGGCACGCTCGAAACCCGTCACGTGCGTGCCGCCCTTGGGGGTGGCGATCACGTTCACGAACGAGCGGGTGGCCGAGTCGTAGCCGGCGTCCCAGCGCAGCGCGACATCGACGGCGAGTTCCCGCTCGACCTCGGTCGGTGTCAGGTGCCCGAGGTCGTCAAGGACCGGGACCGTCTCGGTGAACCGCCCGGAGCCGGTCAGCCTGATCACGTCGGTGACCGGCTGGCCGCCGGACAGGTGCGCGCAGAACTCGCTGATTCCGCCGTCGAACCGAAACTCCGCCCGCTCCGGCAGTCCGGCCTCGCCACGGTCGCCATCCCGCTCGTCGGCCACCGTGATCGTGAGGCCGGGGACCAGGTACGCGGTCTGCCGGGCGCGCTGGACCAGGGCCTGGTAGCTGAACTCGGCGTCGGGCAGAAAGACCTGCCGGTCCGGCCAGAACCTGATCGTGGTGCCGGTCCTGGTCTTCGGGCGTCGCCCGGATTTGCGCAGACCCGAGCGCGGCGTGAACGACGCGTCCGGATCGTCGCCGGCGAACTCGCCGGGGACGCCCCGGCGGAAGCTCATCGACCAGTCATGGCCGTCCCGGTCGATCCGCACGTCCAGTCGGGCCGACAGCGCGTTCACCACCGAGGCGCCGACGCCATGCAGGCCGCCGGATGCCGTGTAGGAGCCGCCGCCGAACTTGCCGCCCGCATGCAGCCTGGTCATCACCAGTTCCACACCGGCCAGCCCGGTCTTCGGCTCGACGTCGACCGGAATACCGCGCCCGTTGTCGCGCACCTCCGCCGAGCCGTCGGCGTGCAGGATCACCTCGATCGCGGTGCAACTCGCGTGCAGTGCCTCGTCTACCGCGTTGTCGAAGATCTCCCACAGGCAGTGCAGCAGGCCGCGCTCGTCGGTGGACCCGATGTACATGCCCGGGCGCTTGCGCACCGCCTCCAGGCCCTCGAGGACGGTCAGGTGGCGCGCGGTGTAGCCATCGGCGGCGCTGGCCGACGGCGGGACTTCGCGCAGGGCGGCGGTCACGACGCATCTCCCGAACTCGGTGCCGGGGGCGACCCGGCGGGTGATCCGAAGAATTTTTCTGCCCGAAGACTAGCCGCCGCCACCGTCGCCCCGGGCCAGGCACGCCGATCACATACCCGGCTACCTGGGACAACTTGCCGCCCCGCCGGGTTGTGTATAAAGATCAGGCATGCAGCCCGTAATGTGTTCGCCCACGGCGTACGCCACGTCGGCATGGGATGACACCAGACTGGCAAAGTGTTGTGATGCGGTAGAGCATCGCAGGTTGGACACCACCGGCAACCCCGTCGGCGGTGATCGGGCAAGGGAGGCGGACATGACCGGAGCAATGGCCCCAACGAAGCCGCTGAACTCCAATGACCTGTGTGACCGTTGTGGCGCACCCGCGTACGTACGGGTCGTGCTACCGGGATCGACGGAGCTTCTGTTCTGCGCGCATCACAATCGCCAGCACGCCTCCGCGCTCGCGAAGGTCGCCGTGGAGATTCAGGACGAGACGTCCAGGCTGACCAGCAAGCCTGGCGAGAGCGCTGCCGCGCACTGACCGTGCCGGGCCCGGCACACCGGGCTAGCCGCGCCGCGGGTCCCTTCGGGGGCCCGCGGTGTCGTCTCCGGGCCCGATTAGGCCCTAGGCGGCGCGTGCGGCGCGCAGGGCGAGGCGCTCGAGGTCACCGGCACGGTAGCCGGGCCAGCCGTGCAGCAGGTCACGCCAGCCGCCGGGCACGGCGGTCGCGCCCCACCGGGCGCCGAGCAGCGCGCCGGCGATCGCGGCCACGGTATCGGTATCGTCGCCCACCGCCACCGCGGCCTGGAGCGCCTCGCGCAGGTGTCCGGCAGGCTCCGACGGCGGCACCGGCGTCTGCCAGATCGCGGCGAGCGCGGCCTGGAACGCCGTAACCACGTACCCGTTCGGCGTAAACGACTCCGGCGGGGCCTCCGCTGCCACGGCGATCCGTTCCCGCCACGCGATGGCACGGTCCCCGGGCAGCAGGGCCAGGCCGTCGCTGACCCCGTCCAGCCGGCCCTGGCGGATGGCCCGGTCGATCGCCACGCACCACAGCACGCAGGCGTCCTGCGCCAGCGGATCGGCGTGGGTCAGCGCGGAGATCCGCCGGGCCGAACCGGCCAGCGCGGCGTCGTCGCCCAGATGCGCGAGCGCGACCGGGGCGGTCCGCATCAGGCTGCCGTTCCCGGCCGACCGGTCCGGATGTGCGGCGAAGTAGCCGGCCGCGCGGGCCGGCAGGTCGGCGCCGCCGGGAGCGCCGTCCAGCACCGCCCTGGTCTGGATGCCCACATCAGCCGGGCCGGACCGGTACCAGTCGCAGAACGCGTCGCCAACGGCGTCGGGGCGCAGTTCGCCCGCCGCGGCCACTCGCGCGATACACACAGCTAGCTGGGTGTCGTCGGTCCACTCACCGGGCGCCCAGTCACCAAGCCCGCCACCGATCATCGCGGCGGCGCCGCGGCGCGGCGGAACCGCGAACTCATACCCGGCGCCGAGCGCGTCGCCGGCCGCCAGGCCGAGCAGCGTCCCGGCGATGCGATCTCCCAGGACGCCGCTCTCCGGCGCCTGCTCCGGCACGGTCACGATCGGGCGCCGGGCAAGGTCAGTCCAGGTAGTCCCTGAGCACCTGGGACCGGGACGGGTGCCGCAGCTTGCTCATCGTCTTGGATTCGATCTGGCGGATCCGCTCCCTGGTGACCCCGTAGACCTTGCCGATCTCGTCGAGCGTCTTCGGCTGGCCGTCGGTCAGGCCGAAGCGCATCGACACCACGCCGGCCTCACGCTCGGACAGCGTGTCCAGCACCGAGTGCAGTTGCTCCTGGAGCAGCGTGAAGCTGACCGCCTCGCCCGGCTGGATCGCCTCCGAGTCCTCGATCAGGTCACCGAACTCGCTGTCACCGTCCTCGCCGAGCGGAGTGTGCAGCGAGATCGGCTCACGGCCGTACTTCTGCACCTCGATGACCTTCTCCGGGGTCATGTCCAGCTCGGCGGCAAGTTCCTCCGGCGTCGGCTCGCGGCCCAGATCCTGCAGCATCTGCCGCTGTACCCGGGCCAGCTTGTTGATCACCTCGACCATATGCACCGGGATCCGGATGGTCCGCGCCTGGTCGGCCATCGCCCGGGTGATCGCCTGCCGGATCCACCAGGTCGCATACGTCGAGAACTTGTAGCCCTTGGTGTAGTCGAACTTCTCCACCGCCCGGATCAGGCCCAAGTTCCCCTCCTGGATCAGATCCAGGAACAGCATGCCGCGGCCGGTGTACCGCTTGGCCAGCGACACCACCAGCCGCAGGTTGGCCTCCAGCAGGTGGTTCTTGGCCCGGCGGCCGTCCTCGGCGATCCACTCCAGGTCGCCGCGCACGTCCGGGGGCAGCGACCGGCCGCCCTCGGCCAGCTTCTCCTCGGCGAACAGGCCGGCCTCGATCCGCTTGGCGAGCTCGACCTCCTGCTCGGCGTTCAGCAGCGGGACCTTGCCGATCTGCTTCAGGTAGTCCTTGACCGGGTCAGAGGTCGCCCCGGCCACCGCGACCTGGGCGGCCGGGAGGTCGTCGTCGTCGTCGCCGTAGACGAACGCCTCGTCCTCGGTCTCCTCAGCCGGTTTGCCGTCCGCAGCGGCCACCGCGGCGGCCACCACCGCCGGTGCACCGGCCTTCGCTGCCTCGGCTCCGGCAGCGACGCCGGCCGGCCGCGCGGGCTCCTCGTCCTCGTCCTCGTCCTCGACGTCGGCCTCGGCGTCGGCCAGGCTCACGTCGGCCTCGTCCTCATCGCCGTCGAGGCCGGACAGATCATCGAGGTCGACGTCGTCCAGATCCGAGACGGCCGCAAGGTCGGGCTCGCCGTCGAGCTCAGGCTCGGCAGCCAGGTCCTCAGCCGGTCCGAGATCGGCTCCAGCTTCCAGGTCGGTAGCTTCCGCCAGGTTCACGTCACCTTCCAGATCAGCGAGTCCGGCGAGAGCACTCTCGCCATCACGATCAGGTCTCTTGCCGTTAGCGCCCCGGGTAGCCGACCGGCTGACGCTACGCCTGCCGCCGGCGCCCCTGGCCGTCTTGCGACTGCTCGAAGCCGGACTGGCCGGCGCTGGAACGACGGGATCAACCACAGTATCCGCTCCACCCGATGAGATCGTTCCCCCGGCACGGTCCTCTTTGGTCACCTTCCGCGCACCCCGGCGTGAGCCGGCTGATGCGCGCCTGGACTGGCCCTGGCCGGCCGGGACCTGATCGGCCGCCACCAGGGCGACTGGGACGTCGGCCGCCCCGCCCGTGCGGTCGGCTGACTCGCCCCGGGCCTGCTGCGGAACGCTGGCGCCTCGGCCTGTCGGCGTCGGCTGCCTTCGCGCCGCAGAACGTGCAGCGCCTGGCACCGAGGTCACCCCTTCCTTCGCTGGCCGATGAGCCGTCCCGGCCCGGTCATCGCGACCGGCCGCACGAGCCGCCGAACCGGCGCCCTGCTGCGATCGTCTGGCCAGAACCTGGACCTTACCGTCAGGTCACCGCTTCAGCGACCGGTTACCCAACCCCCCACTCCGCCGCGCCGCGAAGCAGCCAGGACATCTTCCCTTCCCGTCCCCACCTTAGGCGGAGTTCACGGGTAGGTCGTACCACTCCGCGACCTTGCTTACCGACCGGACAGATACCGACAACCACACCGCGTGAAAGCGTACCCACAACTGTCGCGTCCTGACCTTCCTCGCCAGTCTTCAGCCGTGCCGCACCGGTGCTCGGCCCGACCCGGCGGAATCGTCCGGCCGGCCGGCCGCCGGCATCCGCAGCGCGAGCACCGTCACGTCGTCGTCCTGCTCGTAACCGGCCAGCATCCGGTCCACCAGGTAGCCGATCAGCCTGCCGGTGTCGGCAACGATCTCCGGCGGCGCCTGGCCGGCCACGGTCACCAGTTCGTCCAGTCCGACGTCCAGTCCGCGCTTGCGGTTCTCCACCAGACCATCGGAATAAAGCACCGCGATGTTTCCGGGGCGGAGGCTGAACGGGTATTGCCGGCGCGGACTGGCCCAGCCGAGCGGTGTCCCGGCCTCGGCCTCATCCAGTCGCGGCGGACCGTCCGGGCCGATCAGCAACGGCGGTAGATGCCCGGCATTGCCGGCCACGCCCTGACCAGTCGCCGGGTCGACCACCAGGTAGCAGACGGTGGTGACCTGCTCCTGCTGCTCGGTGGCCTGGAACAGCCGGTCCAGGCCGGCCAGCACGGCC
>JAJYTW010000234.1 GCA_021792855.1 Actinomycetes bacterium | reverse complement strand
GCAACGGCTTCGGCACGCCGATCGTCAGCGGCCGGAGCCTGGTCCCCTTGCCCCCGACTAGCAGGATCGCCTCAAGGGGCGCGGAGTCGTTTTGGGCTGATTCGAAGGACATGGCCAGCGAGACTACTCTTTCCCGGACGCGGCGGCACGCTCGTAGCAGGCCATGTGCGCCTGCGCCGAGGCCGCCCAGGTGAACTCCAGCGACCTGGCCAATCCGGCCTGCCCGAGCGACCGCCGCTGGCCGGGGTCGGAGATCAGGGTGCGGAGCGCGTCCCTGATGCTGGCGGTGTCCGGCTCGGTATAGGCGACGGCGTCGCCGCCGACCTCGGGCAGCGAGGTGCGGTGCGTGGTCAGCACCGGGGCTCCGCAGGCCATTGCCTCGAGCACCGGCAGGCCGAAGCCCTCGCCGGTGCTCGGGAACGCGACGACCATCGCCCCGCCGAAGAACCCGGGCAGGTCGGTGTAGTGCAGGTAGCCGGGGCGCACCAGGCGCAGGTGCGCGGGAACCGCGGCGACCGCGTCATCGACCTCGTCGCTCCAGCCGGTGCCGCCAGCCAGTACCAGGGCTGGCGGATCCGCCAGGTCGGCGACCGCCTCCACCCACCCGGCGATCAGCGCGGGCACGTTCTTCCTCGGCTCCAGCGTGCCCAGGTAGGCCACATACGGCTGACCGTGCAGGCCGAGTCGCCCGGCGACCCGGTCAAGCTGGATGGTGTCCGGCCGGCAGAACAGCCCGTGGTCGACGCCGTGGTAGGCGACGTCGATCCTGGTCGAGTCGGCTTCCAGTACCCGGACGACCTCATCGCGGGTGGCCTTGGACGGGACGATCAGCCTGGTCGCGCGGCGCGCTGAGGTCCGGATCGCCGCCTTGTAGAAGGTGGCGATTACCGGATTGTGGGTGTCCGGCGCGGTGAAGAACGTCAGGTCATGAATGGTGACCACGGTCGGCAGGCCGGGACGGAGCGGCATCGAATAGTGCGGTGAGTGGATCACGTCGGCGCCGACCTGGGTGGCCACCAGCGGCAGACCGCTCTGCTCCCAGGCGAGCCTGGCCGGTCGGTGCGCGATGGCCGGCGGGCCGGGAACGATGCGCGCTCCGGGGAGCAGCCGGGAGTAGCGCTCCTCATCCGCGCGCTGGCAGGCAAGCGCTAGGTCGGCTCCGGCTTCAGCAAGGGCACTGACCAGGCCATCCACGTAACGGCCGAGCGCACCCCGGTCGGCCGGAACGCCGGTCGCGTCAACGAGAACACGGGGACCCACTACGCGTCAGGCTCCTTTCTGATTACGTTGTCTCGCCCGTCGGGAACCGACCCAGTGGATCTCGCCATGCTTGCTGTCCCCGCCCATCCGAGACTACGCCCTCGGGCATGACGCCGCGCCACGTCAAGCACGGCATTTGCCCCCTCAGTCCCATTCGGCGCAAACGACATCGATCCGGCCTTAACCCGACGGAGACGGCGACGGTGACGGCGACGGCAGCCGGACGGTGCCCGTACCGTGCGAGGTCGCCTTGGCCGCGTTCGTCGCCTGGTCGAGCGCCGCCTTCATCTTAAGGATGTCGGCGTAGTACAGGCCCAGGTTGCCACTCCGCAACGCCGACTGAGCCTGGCCGTAATACTGCTGGGCCTGCTGCAGGTATTGCAGCACCAGCGCGCTGACCTGCCCGCCGCCGGAAGACGGTCCCGACGGACCCTGGCTGAAGCTGCCGAATAGCTGGGCCAGTGACCCGGTCAGCGAGTCGGCATAGCCGACCTGGCCCTCGTAGAACGTGAAGACCTTCTTGAGCTGCGGATAGGACCCGCTGTTGGTGCTCGCCGACGACGACACGTAGACCGGCTCGACCGAGAGCAGGCCGCCGCCTAGCGGCACGGTGACCAGGTTGCCGAGGGTCACCCGCGAGCCGCCCTTGCGCAGCAGGCTGAGCTGCTGCGACGCGGTGGGATCGGACTCGAAGTTGCTCTGCACCTGGCCGGGGCCGGGGATCGCGGTGTTCTGCGGCAACTGCAGGACGCTGATCTGGCCGTAGCCCGGACTGGCCGGGTTGCTGTCCACCGCCATGAACGCGGCCAGGTTCGGACGGCCGCGCGGCGTGAACAGGGTGGTCAGCGCGAACTGCGGAGACGACCAGCCGGGCATCGACAGGGTCAGGTAGTACGGCGGCTGGCTGATCTGCTCGTTCTGCGTCGGGTCGTTCGGCACCGACCAGAAGTTCTGGCCGCCGTAGAACGACTCCGGCTGGAGCACATGGAACTGGGTCAGGGCCAGTCGCTGGGCGTCGAACAGCACCTGCGGGTAGCGCAGGTGCGGCAGCAGCGCCCTCGGTATGGCGCTGCTCGGCTGGACCAGGCCAGGGAACGCCCGCTCCCAGGCCTGCAGGATCGGCTCTGGCTTGCTGCCCCACTGGTAGATGTGCACCGCACCGGTGTAGGCGTTGACCGTGGCCTTCACCGAGTTCCTGATGTAGTTGATCTGATCGCTGCCGCCGACGGCGAGACCGCCCGGGCTGTAGGTGTTCGAGGTCGCCGCGGCCAGGCTCATCCGCGCGGAGTACGGGTAGTTGTTGGTGGTGGTGTAACCGTCCACCACCCACAGGATCTGGCCGTTCACCACGACCGGGTAGGTGGCGCCGTCCAGGGTGAGGAACGGCGCGACCTTGGCGACCCTGGTCACCGGGTTGCGCAGGTACAGGATCCGGGAATGGCTGTCGATCGCGCTGGACAGCGCGATGTTCAGGTCCCGGAACCGGATCGCGAACAGCAGGCGGTTGAGCAGCGAGCCGACCGGCACCCCGCCACCACCGTGGTAGGTGTTGTTCTGCTGGCCGCCGGTGCTGGCGTTCGGGTAGTCCAGTTCCGGCTGGCGGCCGCCGACGATCACGTAGTTCGCGCCCTCGCGGCCGAAGTACACCCGAGGCTGCTTCAGGCCAAGCTGGCCGGTGGGCGGGATGTTCGACTCGGTGAACTGCGGGTTGCCGTTGGCCTGGGTCTGGGCCGCCAGGGCGGCGACGATGCCGTAGCCGTGGGTGTAGATCAGGTGCGTGGTGATCCAGTTGCGGTTGCCCGGCGGCGGCAGGCCCATGTCCCGGACGCCGACGATCATGTCCTGCGGCACCGGATTGGAGCCGACCCGGTACCGGTCCATCGCCAGCACGCCGGAGAACTGGTAGTAGGTCTTTACCTGCTGAAGCTGCTGGAAGGCGGTGGACAGCACGTCCTGGTCGGCGAGCCGGAGGTCGGGCAGTCCGGCGGCCTGCCTGGCTAGCGCGGCCGGCTTGGCAGTGGGCAGCGCCGGATAGTTGATCACCCGGGTGCCGGCGATGCCGTACGCCGCCCGGGTGCCGGCGATCTCGCGCGCGATGTACGGCCGCTCCTTCACCTGCTGGTTCGGGCTGACCACGAACCGCTGGATGATGAACGGGTAGACCCCGCCGATCACGACGGCGGCCAGCACGAGCAGCCCGAAGCCCATCGCGGGCAGCAGCGCGCTCCGCCGGAAGGCGCCGACCAGGAACAGCACGACGCAGATCCCGGCGATGACCGCCAGCGCGGTCTTGGCGGGCAGCACGGCGTGCACGTCGGTGTAGGACGCCCCGGTCTGCACGATCCCGCGCTGGGAGAAGTTGATGCCGTACCGGTCCAGCCAGTAGGCGGCGCCCTTCAGCGCCACGAACAGGCCGACCAGGATCAACAGCTGCGCGCGGGCGCCGCGGGTTGGCTGGGCGTGCCTGGCCAGCCGGATGCCGCCGTAGATCACGTGCACCGCGGCCGCGAGGACCAGCGCCAGCAGCACGGCGGCGAAGAGGAATGCCAGCACCAGCCGCAGGAACGGATAGTCGAACACGTAGAACGACAGATCCAGGTGGAACTGGGGATCGGTGACGCCGAACGGCACCCGGTTGATGAACAGCAGCCAGGTCTGCCAGTTGGCCGCCGCGGTAAGCCCGGAGACCAGGCCGACCAGGCCAAGGACCACCGCGAGCACGCCGCGCCGGTGCGGGTCGATGGCCTGCCGGTAGGCCTCCACGCCCTGATGATCGGCCCGGGCCGGAACCTCGTCCGGGCGCAGTCGGTAGGCGATCAGCACGTTCGCCCCGACGACGCCGACCATGAACAGGGCGACCACGAGAAAGAGCAGCCACCTGGTCCCGTAGGTGGTGTCGAAGACCCGGGTCTGGCCGACCGAGGAGTACCACAGGAAGTCCGTCCAGATCCCGGCCGCGACCGAGAGCAGGATGCCGATCAGCACGAGCGCGATCACGATCGGGACGACATACCGCGGCCACCGCGGCAGCGTCACCCGCCGGGCAGCGCCCGGATTGTGCGCGCCTGGAACTCGGAAGGCCACGTCTTTCCCCTTAACGTCAGAGCCTGCCGGTGGCGTGCCGCACACCCCGGAACGAATCCGTTAAACGTCCTTGACGGCAACTTACCGGCAACCCGGCAAGTTCCAGCGGCAATTCGGGCCGGGCTCAGCAGGACGGAACCGGGCGCCCGGCGCGCAGGGCGTTCAGCGCGGCCAGCGCTCCGCGCAGCGTACTGACCCTGACCAGCCGGAGGCCGGGCGGGACCGCACCAATCGCGTCCGGGCAGTTCGCCGCGGGCGTCAGGAAGATCGTGGCGCCCGCCGCGCGGGCGCCGACCATCTTCTGCTGGATCCCGCCGATCGGCCCGACCGTGCCGTTCACCGTGATCTCGCCGGTCCCGGCGATGAACCTGCCGCCGGATAGATTGCCGGGCGTGAGCTTATCGATGATCCCCAGCGCGAACATCATTCCGGCGCTCGGCCCGCCCACATTGCCGATGTTGATCTTGACCGTGAACGGGAACGTGAACGACTCGACCACGTTCACGCCGATCCCCGGCTGGCCCTGGTAGCTGACCGTCTTGAGGATGACGGCGTGCCGGGTGCCGTGGCGGTCCACGGTCAGCGTCACCCGCTGCCCGGGCCGCCGGTTCTGGATCATGCTCAGGGCGCTCTCGTGACAGTTCACCGGCTGGCCGTCGACGGCCACGATCACGTCGCCGGGACGCAGCACACCGGCCGCCGGCGAGCCTGGCGTCGTGCTGGTGATCGTGTCGTTCGTGGTGAACTTCGTGCCCATCAGGCACAGCGCCGCCGCGGTCGCGGTCTGCTGCGAGTTCACCATCTGCTCGGTGTCGGCCTTGATCACCTGCTGCTGCGTCTGGCCCGGCGGGAACAGTTCGCTCTGCGGCACGACGGCCTCATGCGGGCTCAGCCAGGCCTGGATCGCGGCGAAGATGTTGAAGGGCGGACTCGACCCAGGACCGCCGATGAATGACACCGTGACCATGTTGAGGTGCCCGGTCGTCGGATAGGTCCGGTGGCCGGTGATCTGCACAACGGGCTTGCCGTTCAGCGGGCCAAGGGTGTTGTAGGTCGGCCCGGGCAGCAGCGCGACGTACGGCACCGGCAGGACCGCGGCGACGATCAGGGCGACGATCACTCCGATCCCCGCGATCAGCAGGGTTACCGCGCGTCGTGACATGGGGGAAAGGCTACGCGCTGTTCACCCACTCGCTATCACCGCCCGCGAAACGCTGCTGCTTCCAGATCGGGACGGTGTGCTTCAGTTCGTCGATCAGCGCGCGGCACGCGTCCAGCGCTTCGGCGCGATGATCGGCGGACACGGCGACCACCACCGCGAGGTCGCCGATGGCAAGGTCGCCGACCCGGTGCACCGCGGCGATGGCCCGGACGTCGAACTTGGCCGCGATCGACTCGGCCACCCGGCGCAACTCGGCGGCGGCTGAGGGATGCGCGGAGTAGGACAGCGCGGTCACGTGCCGGCCGTCGTCGTGATCGCGCACGACGCCGGCGAACAGGCCGATCCCGCCCGCGGCCGGGTCCATGACCGCGGCCCGGACCTCGTCCACGGACAACGGGGTGTCGCGGATCTCCGCGAGCCGGATAACACTCACCACAGCACGCTACAACGGGACGGTCAGATGTCGCGCCGGCGCTTGCGCACCTGGTGCACGATCGCGGCCGTTCCGATCACCGCGACCGTCGCGCCAGCCGCCGTGATCGTCGCGTCCTTGCGATCAAGCCGACGGCCCGCCACGGCGTGATGGCCGGCCCGCTGTTGCAGCAGGACCTGCAGGGCCTCGGCGTTGGTCACCGACGGCTGCCAGCCGGCCCGCCGCAGCGTCTCGCAGTCGACCACCCATGGGTAGACGACGTAGTGCAGGTCGGTGACCGGCGCGCGGGTGATGCCGGCCCGGTTCAGCCGCTGGGCCGTGGCGAACGTCACCCGCTTGGGCAGTTCGATCCGGCGGAGCCCGGACAATTCCTCGACCTGCTCCTGGTCCAGCCAGCCCGCGCAGCCGACCGCGAACGAGCCGTTCACCTCGCCCGCGGCGGCGAGTTCCAGCGCCGACATCAGGTCGGTGAGGTAGCAGAACTGCCATCGCGGCGCGCAGCCCTTGAGATCGGAA
>JAJYTW010000020.1 GCA_021792855.1 Actinomycetes bacterium | reverse complement strand
CACTTCCACGGCTGGCGGGTGAACTACGAGACAGCCGCCTACCGGCTAGCGCTGCACCTGGACGTGGCGCCCGCGCTGTGGTCCGGTCCGCGCCGCCCCGGGCGGCTGGCCTCGGCCCCGCCGCGGCGTCCGATGGACCGCCGGCCAGGGCGGCCGGAAGATCGGCCCGGCCAGGCCTCCGGCTGACCGCTCGGCGGTGCGGGCCGGGCGCGTTCGCGCCGTTGAGCGCGACCCCGGCGGGGTATGACACCAGCCGTTGGTAATGTCGGGCATGCGCGCGCCGCGCGGCGCTCGCGCGCACGAGATCTTGGAGGAGAAGTGGCGGCCGATCTGGCGAGCATTACCGGGATGACGACGCCGACTGGACTGCTGATCGGCGGCCAGTGGTCGGCCGGGAAGGCGGGCACCATCCCGGTCATCGACCCGGGCACGGAGGACTCGATCGCGGAGGTCGCGAACGCGACGCCGGAAGAGGCCGTCGAGGCGGTCGGCGCCGCCTACGCCGCGCTGCCCGGCTGGGCCGCGACCCCGCCGCGGGTCCGCGGCGAGGCGCTGCGCCGCGCGTACGAGCTGATGATCGCCGATGCGGACGCGCTGGCCAGGCTGATGGTGCTGGAGAACGGCAAGGCGCTGAAGGACGCGAAGGCCGAGATCGTCTACGCGGCCGAGTTCTTCCGCTGGTTCGCCGAGGAGGCGGTGCGGATCGACGGAATCGTCAAGACCGCCCCGTCCGGCGCCAACCGGATCCTGGTGCAGCACCAGCCGGTCGGCGTGGCCGTGCTGGTGACCCCGTGGAACTTCCCCGCGGCGATGGCGACCAGGAAGATCGGCCCCGCCCTGGCAGCGGGCTGCACGGTCGTGCTGAAGCCGGCCAAGGAGACCCCGCTGTCCGCGCTCGCGGTGGCGGCGATCCTGTCCGACGCCGGCGTGCCGGACGGCGTCGTGAACGTGGTGCCGACCGCGACCGCCGGTCCGGTGGTCTCCGCGATGCTCGCCGACAGCCGGGTCCGCAAGCTGTCCTTCACCGGCTCCACCGAGGTCGGCCGGGTGCTGCTGCGCACCGCCTCGGAGTCGATCATCAACTGCTCGATGGAACTCGGCGGCAACGCGCCGTTCCTGGTCTTCGCCGACGCTGACGTGGACGCGGCGGTCGAGGGCGCGATGATCGCGAAGATGCGCAACGGCGGCGAGGCGTGCACCGCGGCGAACCGGTTCTACGTGCACGATGCGGTGGCCGACGAGTTCACCCAGAAGTTCGCGGCCCGGCTGGCCGCCCTGAACGTCGGGCACGGCCTGGACGAGGGCGTCGACCTCGGCCCGCTGGTCAACTCCGACACCCGGAGCAAGGTGGCCGAGCTAGTCGAGTCCGCGACCAGGGACGGCGGCCGGCTGGTCCTCGGTGGCCACGCCCCGGACCGGCCCGGCTACTTCTACGCGCCGACCGTGCTGGACAACGTGCCGGCCACGGCCGGGATCCTTGGCGAGGAGATCTTTGGGCCGGTCGCGCCGGTGGTGCGGTTCACCGACACCGACGAGGCGATCGCGATGGCCAACGCCACCGAGTACGGCCTGGTCTCCTACGTCTACACGAAGGACCTGCGGCTCGGAATCCAGGTCAGCGAGGCGCTGGAGTCCGGCATGGTCGGGATCAACCGCGGTGTCGTCTCCGATCCGGCCGCGCCGTTCGGCGGCGTGAAGCAATCCGGGCTCGGCCGCGAAGGCGGCCACGAGGGACTGCTGGAGTTCACCGAGACCAAGTACATCGCCGTGGACTGGTGAGCTGAGCGCCCCCGTGGACAGGAGAATATTCGGGCTTGAGAACGAGTACGGCGTCACCTGCACCTTCCGCGGGCAACGCCGGCTGTCACCGGACGAGGTGGCCAGGTACCTGTTCCGCCGGGTCGTGTCCTGGGGGCGCAGCAGCAACGTGTTCCTGCGCAACGGCGCCCGGCTGTACCTGGACGTCGGCAGCCACCCGGAGTACGCCACGCCGGAGTGCGACAAGCTGACCGACCTGGTCACCCACGACAAGGCGGGCGAGCGGATCCTGGAGGGCCTGCTCGTCGACGCCGATAAGCGGCTCCGCGAGGAGGGCATCGCCGGGGACATCTACCTGTTCAAGAACAACACCGACTCGGCGGGCAACTCCTACGGGTGCCACGAGAATTACCTGGTCGCCAGGCACGGGGAATTCGGCCGACTGGCCGACGTGCTGATCCCGTTCCTGGTGACCAGGCAGATCATCTGCGGGGCAGGCAAGGTGCTGCAGACCCCGCGCGGCGCGGTGTACTGCGTCAGCCAGCGGGCCGAGCACATCTGGGAGGGCGTCTCGTCGGCGACCACCAGGTCCCGGCCGATCATCAACACCCGGGACGAGCCGCACGCCGACGCCGAGCGGTTCCGCCGGCTGCACGTGATCGTGGGCGACTCGAATATGAGCGAGACCACGATGCTGCTCAAGGTCGGCGCGACCGACCTGGTGCTCCGGATGGTCGAGGCCGGCACGGTGATGCGGGACCTGACCCTGGAGAACCCGATCCGGGGGATCAGGGACGTCAGCCACGACATGACCGGCCGCCGCAAGATCCGGCTGGCCAGCGGCCGCGAGATGAGCGCGCTGGAGATCCAGCGCGAGTACCTGGCCAAGGCCCGGGCGTTCGTGGACGTCCGCGGTTCGGACCCGATCACCGAGCGAGTACTCGACCTGTGGGAGCGGACCCTCCGGGCGGTGGAGACCGGGGACCTGGACCTGGTGGCCAGGGAGATCGACTGGGTGACCAAGTACCAGCTGATCGAGCGGTACCGGGCCAAGCACGACCTGCCGCTGTCCTCGCCCCGGGTGGCCCAGCTTGACCTCGCCTACCACGACGTGCGCCGGGACCGGGGGCTGTACTACCTGCTCCAGAACCGCGGCGCCGTCGAGCGGGTCTGCCGGGACCTGGAGATCTTCGCGGCCAAGTCGATCCCGCCGCAGACCACCCGGGCCCGGCTGCGCGGCGACTTCATCCGCCGGGCCCAGGAGCGGCGCCGTGACTTCACCGTGGACTGGGTGCACCTGAAGCTGAACGACCAGGCGCAGCGCACCGTGCTGTGCAAGGACCCATTCCGCTCCGTGGACGAGCGCGTCGACAAGCTGATCGCCGGCATGTAGCCAGGCGGGCTGGCGGCCAGATCACCAGGCGATCGAGATGCCGCCGTAGATGCCCCACAGACTGTGGCCACGCGGGCCCAGTTCGGTGAACCTGCTGCCGACGGTGCGGCCCGCCGATCCGCCGCATGAGGAGATCAGCCGCAGCCCGGACCGGTCGGCCCACAGCACGCCGCAGTAGAACCCCACTCCGGCCTGCTGCGGGTACTGGTTGACGATCCCGAGCGGTGCGCCGGTGGCGGCCGAGAACGCGGCGATGCCGGTCTGCTGCCCCGGCCCGCTGGCCGGAGCAGCCGGCCTGGACATGAGCGCGAAGACCCTTCCGGCAGTGGCGGTGAGCTGGCCCGCGGCCAGGCGATGGAACCGGCCGTTACGTGCTGACGCGGCCACCAGCAGCCGCGATGCGCCGAGTAGATCCGGGCCGGTCCTGCTGGTGTCAAGCACCCTGATGGCCAGCCTCGTGTGCCCAGCCGGCTGCCAGAGGACGGCGAGCCTCCCGTCGGTGATCCAGGACAGCGATCTGGCGTCGCCGGGTGCAGACCAGCTACGCACGCTTCCAGTGGCGAGGTTCACGACTTCTACGGTCGCCTTCGCGCCCGCCCGCGCGGCGATGGCCAGCCTGGAGCCGTCAGGCGTCAGGGCGATGCCCCCGGTGCCGCCGCTCGGCGGCAGCGTCGGCGAGATGGCCAGCCTGGTGAGCGGGTATGGCGTGCCGTCCGGACGGAGCCTGAGCTCGAAGTAGCTCGCGGCGGTCCGGCCGGCCGCGGATGTCGTGCCGGTCAGCAGGAAGGTCCGGTCGTCGGCCGCCGCGGTGATGCCGGTGAATGTCATCCCGCGCACGGGCGGGGCGACGGTCGGACCTTGCTGCAGTGCGGGGGCCAGCTTGTTCCTCAGGTCGGTCCGACTTATGGTGACCGGGGTCCCTGGCTTCGCTGGAACGAGCGCAACCAGGTAGAGCGCGCTGGCTGGGCCCGCGTCCGGGCCGGGTAGCGGCCCAGGCAGGATCCACCCGGTGTGCCCCGGACCCCTGGTGACCGGCGTGACCTGCCCGGGGGAACGCAGCAGGCGGGGTACGGCGACGGCGGCGACGATCGCTAGTACGGCGACCACGGCCACGCTGGCGGCGGCGCTACGGCGGGCCTGGCGGCGGGCGCGCCGCTGGATGACCCCCACCTCGGGTACCTGCGACCGCCCGGCTGGCTCAGCCAGCGACCGCAGGCCGGCCCGGAGTTCGTCATCGTTCATCGAGCACCTCCTGGGTGTCGTCGGTGAGTTCGCGTTCCAGCCGCCGCCGGCCGGCGGCCAGCCTGGTCTTGACCGTGCTTGGCGGCAGCCGCAGGTCCGCGGCGATCTGGGTGACCGGCAGGTCGGCGAGATAGTGCAGCACGATCGCCTCGCGCTGCCGGTACGGCAGGGCGAGCAGCGCCGTCCGCAGCGCGTCCCGCGCGGCGAGGTCCGGATCGTGGTGCGCCAGGTGCTCTGGCGCGGCAGCCCGGACCGCCTGGCTCGCGCGGATCGCACGGGCGACCCGCCGCCGGGCGTCGACCGCGAGCCGCAGCGCCACCCGCCGGACCCAGGCCTCCGGTGCGTCGTAGGTCCGGATCCGCGGCCAGCGCCGCAGCGCGCGGGCGAACGCCTCCTGCGCGATGTCCTCGGCCTCGCCGCGGTCCGCGAGCAGCACCAGCACCAGTCCCACGATCCGGGCGTAGCTGGCCGCGTAGAACGCGGGGAAGTCATCCTCGGGCACGGATCACCTCCTTCGCGGCCGGCCGGGCGCTGTCGTGGTCGGATATCTCGGACACCAGAGAACACGTCGGGAGGCGCCAGTCGGTCGGTCCCTCCGGTAACGATTCGGTGACGGCGACGGCGCCCGGGTGACCCGCCGCAAGGCGGCCCGGCGACACGCGGTTCGGGCAGCGCCAATACGGAACGCCATTCCCCGACCACGTTCTGTAGTTAGAGTCTGACTGTCCGCCGGCTCAGGTTCTCGGGGTCAGGAACGCCGGCCGGCGGCAGCGTTCGTCCGGGGGTCGGGGGGAGCATTACGTGACGGGACGGAGTCCTGTTAGTCGGTTCGCGCGCGACGTGGTGATCGTCGGCGGTTGCGGCCACGTCGGCCTGCCGCTGGCGATCAGCCTCGCGGCCGAGGGCCTGCGGGTCGCGATCTACGACATCGGCGCGCAGGCCGTGGACACGGTGAACGCAGGCCGGATGCCATTCGCCGAGCCAGGGGCAGGCCAGTCGCTGCGCCGGGCGGTCGAGGCCGGCCACCTGGTCGCGTCGACCGATCCGGCCATGGTCGCGACCGCCGAGCACGTGATCGTGGTGATCACCGGGCGGGCGGCACCAACGGCCGAGCGCCCGCCGGGTCCGGGCGGCGGAATGGCCGCCGGAACGGCCGGTGGAACGGCCGACCTGGGTCCGGAGTCGATCGGCGCCGCCCTGGCCGACTGTGCCGACCAGTTCCGCGACGGCCAGATCCTGATCCTGCGCAGCACCGTGTCACCGGGCACCACCGCCAGCGCGGAGAAGCTGGTCGCCCGGCTGGGCATCGACATGGACGTCGCGTTCTGCCCGGAGCGGATCGCCGAGGGCCGGGCGATGACCGAACTGCGGGCGCTGCCCCAGATCGTGGCCAGCCGGAGCGCCAGCGGCCTGGAGCGGGCCAGCAGGCTGTTCGGCCGGCTGACCCCGAGCCTGGTGCCGCTCTCGGTGGAGGAGGCCGAGCTAGCCAAGCTGTTTACCAATGCCTGGCGGTATATCAGGTTCGCCGCGGCGAACCAGTTCTACATGATCGCCAGCGACCTGGGCCTGGACTACGAGCGGATCAGGCAGGGGCTGATGCAGGGCTACCCCCGGGCCAGCGACCTGGCGGCGGCCGGGTTCGCGGCCGGGCCGTGCCTGCTGAAGGACACCCTCGGGCTGGCCAGGACCAGCGAGCAGTTCCCGCTCGGCCGGGCCGCGATCGAGGTGAACCAGGGCCTGCCCGGATACCTGGCGGAGCGGCTGGCGACCAGGTTCCCGCTGGCCGAGACGACCGTCGGCATCCTCGGCATGGCGTTCAAGGGCGGCTCGGACGATATCCGGGCCAGCCTTTCCTACGACCTGGCCGGTCTGCTGAGAGCCAGGGCCAGGGCGGTGCTGTGCACCGACCCGCTGGTGACCGGCGATCCGGACCTGCTGCCGTTGCGCACCGTGCTGGACGCCGCCGATGTGCTGGTGATCGCGGCGCCGCATTCGCACTACCGGGACCTGCGCACGGCCAAGCCCGTGATCGACATCTGGAACGTGCTCGGCCACGGGGTGCTGGCATGACCGGCCCGAGCCCGATGATCACGCAGGGGACCCGGCGGCTGGCCAGATCACCGCTGCGACAGCACGAACTGCGGCGATCCCGCCCGGCCATCCAGGCGCCGCCGCGGGTCTCGGTGATCATCCCGGCGCGGGCGGAGCAGGCGCAGATCGGCCGGGTGCTTGACCGGATCTTCACCGCGGTCGCGACCTCGTGCGAGGTGCTCGTGGTGGTGGACACCGCGGACGACCCGACCACGGCCGCCGCGGCGGAGTACGCCGAAGCCGAGCACCGGCTCCGCTGCCTGGTCAGCGAGTACGGACCCGGGCCGGCCAACGCGATCAGGTACGGGATCGACCAGGCGGCCGGCGAGGTCGTGGTCGTCACGATGGCCGACGGCAGCGATGACGCCCGGCAGATCGACGACCTCGCGGCCCTGGTGGAACGCGGCGTGGTGGTCGCGGCCGCGTCCAGGTACGCGCCCGGCGGGCAGCACGTCGGCCGGGCCTCGGTCAAATCGCTGCTGTCCAGGCTGGCCGGCCGGTCGCTGCACCTGCTCGCGCGGGCCGGCACCAGGGACGCGACCAACTCGTTCAAGGCGTACTCGACGGCCTTCATCCGCGAGGTCGGGATCGACTCGCGCCAGGGCTTCACGATCGGGATCGAACTGGTCGCGAAGGCGACCAGGCTGCGCAGGCCGGTGGCCGAACTGCCGACCGTCTGGCT
Organism: Actinomycetes bacterium; assembly: GCA_021792855.1. GTDB lineage: Bacteria > Actinomycetota > Actinomycetes > Streptosporangiales > Streptosporangiaceae > Chersky-822. The sequence goes on along the minus strand of JAJYTW010000020.1, from coordinate 29,581 downwards.
GGACCGGACCGAGGGCGAGTCCGGCTTCCGGGTCGCCGCCTGGCTGCCCGCCTACCTGCGCTGGTACCTGTTCTGCTTCGGGCGGCGGCGGACCGCGGCGAGCCTGCGACGGGCCGGCGCCGATGCCGGGGGACCGCGATGACCGCCGGGTCGCCCGCGCCGGGATCGGCCGGGAAGGTGCTGGTCACCGGGGCCGCCGGGTTCATCGGCGGCTACCTGGTCAGCGAACTGCTGGCCCGCGGCTACCAGGTGATCGGGCTGGACAACCTGTCCAAGTACGGCGAGGCCAGGCAGGGCCGCGCCGCGCACCCGGGGTATGAGTTCGTCCGCGGCGACGCGGCCGACGTGGGCCTGGTGACCGACCTGGTCAGCGACTGCGACCAGTTCGTCGCCGGCGCGGCGATGGTGGGCGGGATCGCCTACTTCCACTCCTATCCGTACGACCTGCTCGCGGCCAACGAGCGGATCACCGCGGCCGCGTGCGACGCCGCGATCGCCGCGCACCGGGCCGGGCGCCTGGCGAAGGTGACCTTCGTATCGTCCTCGATGGTCTACGAGCAGGCGGTGGCCTGGCCGTCGACCGAGGGCGACGAACTCCGGATGCCGCCGCCAGCGACCGCCTACGGGTTCCAGAAACTGGCCGTGGAGTACTTCGCCCGGGCCGCCTGGGATCAGTACCGGCTGCCGTTCACGATCGTCCGGCCGTTCAACTGCGTCGGAGTCGGCGAGACCAGGTCGCTGCGGCAGCCTGGCGGCCTGGCCGGCGCCGGGACCGGAACGGTTCGGCTGGCGATGAGCCACGTGGTGCCCGACCTGGTGTACCGGATCCTGATCGGCCAGGATCCGGTGCACATCCTCGGCGCCGGCGACCAGGTCAGGCACTACACCTATGGCGGCGACCTGGCCCGGGGGATCGTGGCCGCGATGGCGCACCCGGCCGCTGCCGGGGAGGACTTCAACCTGGCCACCGACCGGGGGACGACCGTGCGGGAACTGGCGACGCTGATCTGGCACAAGATCAACGGGCCTGATGCGCCGCCGAGGTTCGTGCACGATCCGCCGTACGCCGACGACGTGCAGTGCCGGATCCCGGACACGGCCAAGGCGCGCGCGGTGCTCGGCTTCGAGGCCACCACCTCGCTGGAGACGATGCTGGACGAGGTCATCGCCTGGGTGCGGGACGCGATCGCGGCGGGGCTGATGTGACGATCGGCCAGACCGGTCAGTCCGGTGCCGCTGACCCGGCCGAGACGGTCGATCTCGTGGTGCCGGCGCAGCGGCCGCCGGCCGAGGCAGCGCCGGCCGATCCGGGCAGCGGAGATCCGCCTGTCGCCGGGCCCGGAACGCCGGCGGGCCGGGTGCTGCGGGTGGCGGGCCGGGTACTGCGGGTGGCGGGCCGGGTGCTGCGGGTGGCGGGTCGGCTGCTGCTGAGGATCGGTGGCCTGCTGGTGCGGGCGGGCTGGCGACTGCTCCGGCTAGCCGGGCGGGGAGGGTGGCGGGCCGGAAAGGCAATCCTGAGGGCGCTGGCGGCGGTCGCGCGCTGGCTGGTCGCCGCCCGGACCTGGCGGCCGGTGCTCGCGGCGCTGCGCTGGCTGGCCCGGCTGGCCGGCCGAGGGCTGGCTGCGCTGCTCCGACTGGTCCGGGCGCCGGCCGCGCAGCGGCGGCTGGCCACGGCCGTCGTCCAGGCCTCGACGCTCGCTGCAACGGCCGTCGCGATCGACACCGGCCAGCGCCGCGCGCTGCCGGCACCGCCACCGGGCCCGGCCGGCGCGACCGAACCGCCGACGGCTGCGGCTGAGCCCGCCAATGCCGGACCACCAGCCCCCGAGCCCCGCCCCGCCGGGACTGCGCCCGCCGAGCCACCGGCCACCGAGCCGGACTCCGCCGGGACTGCGCCTGCCGGGACTGCGCCTGCCGGGACTGCGCCTGCCGGGACTGCGCCTGCCGGGACTGCGCCTGCCGGGACTGCGCCTGGCCGGATCAGGCCGGCGCGGGCGCGTCCAGCCGGGACCCGGCCGGATCGGACCCGGCGCATCCTGCGAACCCGGGGGCCGTCCCGGGCTGCCTCGTCCCGGACCGCTCCGGCTTCGGCGGCTCCGACGGCCGATCGCCGGTCCCGCACTGCCTGGCTGGCCAGGATCGGCGCGGTGGCCACCTGGACAGTGGTCGGCGTCACCCTGTTCATCTGCTACCTGCACGTGTCCCGGACGTCCGCGGTGACCTCGGATGGGGCGTCGAACGCGCTGCAAGCCTGGGACCTGCTGCACCACAACCCGCTGCTGCGCGGCTGGCAACTGTCCGACGTGTCGTTCTACTCGACCGAGCTTCCCGAGTACGCGGCGATCGAGTACCTGCGGGGCCTGAGCCCGGACGTGGTGCACGTCGCCAGCGCACTGACCTACACCATGATCGTGCTGCTCGCCGCCCTGCTCGCCAAGGGGCGGGCGACCGGCCGCCGGGCCGTCACCCGGTGCCTGATCGCCGGCGGCATAATGCTCGCCCCGCAGGCGGGTAACGCGGTGTACACGCTGATGGGGTCGCCGGACCACATGGGCTCGGCCGTACCGGTGCTGATCGCGTTCGTGCTGATCGACCGGGCAGGCCGGCGGTGGTACACGCCGATCGCGGTCGCGCTGGTGCTGGCGATCGGCCTGGTCGGGGACGGCATCATTGTCTACACCGGCGTCGCGCCGATCGCCGTGGTCGGCCTGGCTCAGGCCTACCAGGCGCGGCTGGCGGGCCGGGTTCGGTGGCGCGGGATCGTTCCCGACCTCGCCATCGTCGCGGCGGCGGCGGCTGCCGTGCCGGCCGCGTCCTTCACCATCGGCCTGATCAGGTCGGCAGGCGGGTTCCGAGTCTGGCCGGTCCCCGCCATCCTCGCTAGCTCGGGCAGCCTGCCCGGCTACCTGGCCCTGACCGGCCACGGGCTGGCGATGCTGTTCGGCGCGGACTTCTTCGGTCAGCCACTCGGGCTGACCGCGGTTCTGGCCGTCGTGCACCTGGCCGGCCTCGGGCTGGCCGGCTGGGCGCTGATCGCGGCGCTGCGCCGGTGGGCCAGGGCCGAGACCGCGGTCCGGCTGCTCGCCGTCGGCATCGTGCTCACGCTGACCGCTTACGTGCTGAGCACCCGCGCCGACAATCTGCTGAGCAGCCGGGACATCACCGTGGTGCTGCCATTCGGGGCCGCCCTGGCCGGCCGGGCGCTGGCCGGGCGGCTGGCCAGGGCCCGGCTGCTGCCCGCGCTGGCGGTCGTGCTTGCCGGTTATCTGATCAGCCTCGGTCAGCTCGTCACCCGCCCGGCGGCGGTCCAGCCGGACGCGGGCCTGGCGGCCTGGCTCGGCGCGCACCACCTGACCTACGGGCTGGCGGGCTACTGGGACGCGAACATCACCACGCTGCAAACCGGCGGCCGGATCCGGCTGCTCTCGGTGCTTGCCGACGGCACCACGATCAGCACCGACTACTGGGAGATGCGGACCGACTGGTACCAGCCCGCGCGGCACGTCGCCAACTTCATCGTGCTGGTGCCGAGCCCGCCGGGATTCAATCGGTACCCGAACGTAGCGTCGGTGCGGGCCACCTTCGGGCAGCCGCTGCGAATCTACTACCTCGGCAGATTCACGATCATGGTGTGGAACAAGAACCTGCTCGCCAGCCTGGCGCCGGGTGGTCCGCTGGCGCCGCGGCAGCCGGCCCCGGAGCCGACTACCCAGCCGATCCCCGGCCCCTGACGCGGCGTGACGACAGCGAGCGTTCCGTAACGGTGCCGGCGCACCCGGTGCGGCCGGTAGGGTGGACGCGTTCCCGCCTGTCTACCTCAAGGATCTTCATGCGACGCTTGGCCGCTGCGATTCTGGCCCCGCTGGCTGTGACCGCGGCAATCGCAGGATGCTCGTCGTCCTCCTCGTCCTCCGGCACCGCCAACCCCAACGCGGAGGTCTCGGTCTCCGGGAAGCTTGGCACCGCGCCGACCGTGCACATCCCGGCGGCCGCCGCGGGCAAGACCCTGGTCACCAAGACCCTGATCAAGGGCACCGGCCCGGTCCTGACGAACGCGGACTCATACCTGGCCAGGTTCAGCCTGTACGTGTGGCGCGGCAAGACGCACAAGCTGCTATTCACCAACTTCGCGAGCACCCCGACCGTGCTCCCGGTGGCGATGGGCCTGACCGGCCTGCAGAAGGCGATCACCGGCCAGCACGTCGGCAGCCGGGTGCTCGCGGTGATGCCCCCTAAGTACGGCTACGGCAAGCTGGGCAACTCCCAGATCGGGGTCAAGGGCACCGACACCCTGGTCTGGGTGGTGGACCTGGACCAGGCGTTCACGCCGAACACCAGGGCGTCCGGCAAGCAGGTCAGCTCCGGCGGCGGCACGCTGCCGACGGTAACGCTCGGGACCGGCGGCACCCCGCAGGTCGCGATCCCGTCCAACGCGCCGCCGAGCAAGCTCGTGGTGAAGACGCTGATCCAGGGCACCGGGCCTGCCGTGCAGAAGAGCCAGTCGATCGTGGTCCGGTACGTGGGCGTGATCTGGCGCACCGGCAAGGTGTTCAACAGCGACTGGCCGTCGGTGTCGCAGCCGACCGCCGCGCCGAACGTGTTCACGCTGGGGCAGCTGATCCCGGCCTGGAACACCGGCCTGGTCGGGGTCAAGGTCGGCAGCCGGGTGATGCTTGTGGTGCCGCCGGCCGAGGGCTACGGCAAGAACGGCAGCGCGCAGGCCGGCATCAAGGGCACCGACACCCTGGTGTTCGTGGTGGACGTGCTCGCGGTCGCGAGCTGAGCCCGGGCCGCTAGCCGCTGGCGGCGAGGCTGGCCGCGTGCCGCCCCGCCGCCGCGCAGGCCAGGAAGTAGGCCCGGTCGGCGGCGAGATCCCGGCCCATCGTGGACAGCGGCACCGGGCAGGCGGCCAGTGCCTCATCGAGCCCGTCCAGGCCGACCCGCACCAGGTCGTGCCGGTCGGCCAGCACCTGGGCAGCGGCGGTGACTCGCGCGCCGAACGGGCCGGGCAGGTCGGGCACGACCACGTCGGCGCGGGCCAGCGCGACCCGGCCGTAGGCGGTCAGGCTGTGGTGGCTGATGCCCTGGTGCCGGGGCCTGGGGTCGGCGTCGCTGATCCGCAGTGCCGCGACCGGCCGGCCGCGGAGGGTCGCCGCCGCGTTGACCGCCTCACCGGCCGCGAGCCCGGAGAACCCCCACCGGGTGCCGGTGCCGAGGTTGCCGGGGCCCTGGGTGACCACCGCCAGGTCCGCGCCGAGCACGTGCCGTGCCGCCAGCAGGCCGGAGTGCAGCGTGACCGCCTCCAGATCCCCGCCGAACGCCTGGCCCGTCGTGATCGTCGCGGTCAGCCAGCCGTGCTCGCGCAGCCCAGCGGCGGTCCGGGAGAACCACGCGGGTAGCGCGCCGCCGTCGGTCATCACGTAGACGACCCGGCCCCCGGCCGGTCGCCTGGCCGGGGCCGCCGCACCGGCCGGAGCGGGCCGTTGCGCGTAGTAGCCGACCAGCACCGCGGGCAGGGCCGAGTGCAGGTCGGCGATCACCACCGGCAGGCCGCCCAGGTCGTCGGCCTCGCGCAGCGCCTCGTGGTGCGGCGACCCCTGCTCATCGGCGCCCGCCACGGTTGCCTGCAGCGGCGTGTACCTGGCCTTCACCAGGTGCCCGGGCTCATCCGCGTCGGCCGGCAGCCGTCCGGGGATCGCCGTCACCAGCGCGTACCCGCCGGTGCCCAGGCCGAGTTCGAGCGCGCCGGCGTTCAGCAGCACCGCGTCGCCCGGTTCCGGCCGGCCGACCAGGGCCGGGTAGGCCAGCGCCCGCACCGGCCGCCCGGCCACGCCGACCTCAAGCTCGATGGCGCCCGGCCACTCCCGCCGGACCGCCGTGACCACCCCGTGCCGCCATCTGATCACTGTCGCAGGCTAGCGTCCCCGGCCCGGCACCGCCGGCCGATGGCGGCCACCGCGCGGCAAGGCGGTAACAATCCGGCGAGTGATCGCCCGGGCACGGTACCGTCGGTGCCATCGGCCAGTTCTGGTAAGGGATGACGATGTCGAAGCAGAAGACCGAGCGGCTGCTCAGTCTCGTCGTCTGCCTGCTGTCCTCGCGGCGGTACCTGACCGCGGGGCAGATCCGGGCCGCGGTTCCCGGCTACCCGGAGGCGTTCGACGCGTTCAAGCGGATGTTCGAGCGGGACAAGGAAGAGCTGCGCGAGCTCGGGATCCCGCTGGAGACCGGCACCAACGCCGGAGCGGATGAGGAAGTCGGCTACCGGATCTCACCGCAGGATTACGAGCTGCCGGAGATCGTGCTCGAGCCGGACGAGGCGGCCGTGCTCGGCCTCGCGGCCAGGGTCTGGCGGCAGGCCGAACTGGCCGGGGCGGCGGCGGGCGGGCTGCTGAAGCTGCGCGCCGCCGGGATCGACGCCGAGGAGGCCAGCCAGCCGGGGATCGAGCCGCGGTTGCAGACCGGCGGGCCGGCCTTCGGACCGCTGTGGGAGGCGGTCAGGGACGGCCGGCCGGTGAGCTTCAGCTACCAGGCCGCGGGCCGTTCCTCCCCCGAGCGCAGGAACCTGGAGCCCTGGGGCGTGGTGAACAGGTACGGGCGGTGGTACGTGGTCGGCTTCGACCGGGATCGCGGCGGGGAGCGGGTGTTCCGGCTGAGCCGGATCACCGGGGCGGTGACCTTCACCGGCCCTGCCGGGACAGTCACCGTCCCGGCCGGCACCGACGTGCAGCGCAGCGTCCAGGCCTGGGACGCCGATCCGCCCGGCGTCCGGACCGCGGTGCTGCGGCTGCGGCGCGGCGCCGCGTTCGGGCTCCGCCGGCACGCGACCTCGGACCGGCCGGATCCCGGTCAGGACGGCTGGGACCTAGTCGAGGCGCCGTTCTCTGACGTCAGCTGGTACGCGGACTACATCGCCTCATTCGGGTCCGACGCGGTCGCGATCGAGCCGGTCGACCTGCGGGAGGCGGTCATCCGGCGGCTGAAGGGAGCGCTGACATGACGACCGGGGGAGCGCCCGGAGCCGATCAGGCGGGCCGCCAGGGACGGCCGCCCAGGTCCGGCCGGTCGGCCACCGCCACGGACCGGCTGCAGCGGCTGCTCGCGCTTATTCCGTACGTGGTCAGCCGGCGGGCGGTCGGCCTGGCCGAGACCGCGGCCGCGTTCGGGGTGTCGGAGAGCCAGCTTGTCGATGACCTGAACCTGCTGTGGTGCGTGGAACTGCGTTCGCCGGACCCGTACTGCCCGATCGACCTGTCCTATGAGGGCGGTGAGATCTCGGTCACCGAGGCCGAGTCGATCACCCGGCCGCTCCGGCTCGCCGCCGACGAGGCCAGCGCGCTGCTGATCGGGCTCCGGATGCTGGCCGACCTGCCCGGCCCGCAGGACGTCCCGGCGCTGCGCCGGACGATCGCCAAGCTGGAGGCCGCCGCCGGGGAGGCCGGGGCGGCCAGCGCGCAGGTGGCGGTGCGGCCGGATGCCCGGGCCGCCGCCGAGGTGCAGGATCGGGTCGCCGACGCGCTGCGCCGCGGCCGGCGGGTGCACCTGTCCTACTACGTGCCCGGCCGGGACGAGGCCACCGAGCGGGATGCGGACCCAATGCGGCTGCTGGTCGTCGACGGGCGCTCGTATCTGGAGGCCTGGTGCCGCCGGGCCGAGGCGGTCCGGCTGTTCCGGCTGGACCGGGTGCTCGCGGTGACGGTGCTCGACGTGCCCGCCGAGGTGCCAGCCGGTGCCGAGCATGTCGACGTCGACTCCGGCCTGTACCACCCGTCGGAGCGCGATCTGCGGGTCGTGCTCGAGCTGACGCCGGCCGGCCGCTGGGTCGCCGAGTACTACCCGTGCGAGGAGATCACCGATCTGCCGGACGGGCGGCTATCCGTGGTCCTCCGCACGCCGGACGCCAGCTGGGTCCGGCGACTGGCGCTGCGGCTCGGCGAGGACGGGAAGGTGATCGCCCCGGCGTGGCTGGCCAGGGAGGTCACCCAGGAGGCGACAGCGGCCCTGGCGGCCTACGCGTGACGGCCAGGATCGGACCCGCCGTGTTCGCCTGGCCGTCACCGACGGTCATCCCGCGGACCCGTGTTACGCATGTAGAATGCGGAACTAGCAAAACCGGGCTAGACGGTACGGGCCGGTCACGGCGTCGGCGTCTTCCGGTACTGCTGCACACCGAATGGGGACTGGCATGAGTTTCTTTGATGCTCCGTGGCACATCATCATCCTGCTGGTGGTGGTGCTGCTCTTGTTCGGCTCGAGCCGACTGCCTGGAGCCGCCAAGGCCCTGGGCCAGTCCATGAACATCTTCAAGAAGTCCATCAAGGGCATGGACGAGGAAGACGCCCAGTCCACCACGACTGCGACCTTCGTCCAGTCCCAGCAGCTTCAGCCGCAGGCGCAGCCGATCACCGCGCCGAAGACCGACCCCGCCCAGCAGGCGCAGATCGAGGAGCTTCAGCGGCAGCTTCAGGAGTTGCAGCGCCAGTCCGCCGCGAACGGCACGGCCGCGGACGGCGCCGCCGCGCAGCCGCAGCAGCCGTCATCCTGATCGATTACGTCACCGGCCATGGCCGCTGAGCAGGCGGAGTCGGCGCGGGACACCCACGGCCGCCGTCCTCGGCTGCCGCGCCCCCGCCGGGTCACCAATCCCGAAGCGCGGATGTCGCTGGTCGACCACATCCGCGAGCTTCGCAACCGGGTCTTCAAGGCACTGCTTGCCGCGCTCATCGGGACGATTATCGGCTGGGTCTTCCTGTACCACCCGGTCTTCCACTTCCTGGAAGGACCGTTCTGCCAGCTCCATCACGTCATCACGCCGATCGGCGGCGCATCCTCGGCCACTCCGGCCGGTCCCCACGCGGCGTGCGGCAACACGCTGTATGTGATGGGCATCTTCGAGCCACTGCTGTTCCAGCTGAAGATCTCCATCGCGATCGGCATCGTGATCTCGGCGCCGATCTGGCTCTACCAGGTGTGGGCGTTCGTTGCCCCCGGCCTGCACGCCAGGGAGAAGCGCTGGGCCTACTTCTTCGCCGGGTCGGCGTTCCCGCTGTTCGCGATGGGCGGGGCGCTCGCCTACTTCGCGATGACCAAGGGCCTGCGATTCCTGCTCGGGCTCACGCCGCAGGGCGTCGGCGCGATCATCTCGGTCAACAGCTACCTCAGCTACGCCGAGGCGATGCTGCTGATCTTCGGCCTGTCGTTCGAGCTTCCGCTGGTCATGGTGCTGCTGAACCTGGCCGGCGTGCTCACCCACAAGCGTTTCGCCAAGTGGCGGCGGCTGATCATCTTCGGGGTGTTCGCGTTCGCCGCGGTCGCCACCCCGAGCCCGGATCCGATCAGCATGCTGCTGCTCGCCGTCCCGTGTGTCGCCCTGGTGGAGCTTGCCGAGGTGTTCGCGTTCTTCAACGACCGGCGCAAGGCCCGGCGCGGCCCGGTGTATCCGGGGCTCAGCCCGGAGGAGGTCGCCGAGTACGGCCTGGACGAGGATCTGTCCGGGGCGGAGTTCGCCGGACAGGTGTACTCCGCGCCCGCGCCGTCCGCCGACTCGCCAGGCGCCGGTCCGGCGGACCGGGACGGCGGCGCCTGACCACGGCGCCTGACCGCATTGTCTGACCGCGGTGCGGACCTGCTATCCGCCCATCGGCCGGTCCTGGCCCAGGCGCCCGGACCACGCCCCGTAGCCTGGGATACATGACCGAGCCGAGCCCGGCGGACAGATACGCGGCCTACCGGCGTGATCGGGACGCCAGGCGCGGGCAGCGCGCCGAGGAGCCCGAGCTTGCCGCGTTCCGCACGCTGTACGACTTCGAGTTCGACGACTTCCAGGTGGCGGCCTGTCATGCCCTGGCAGACGGGCAGAGCGTGCTGCTGGCCGCACCGACCGGGTCGGGCAAGACGGTGGTCGGCGAGTTCGCCGTGCACCTGGCGCTGGCCCAGGGCCGCAAGTGCTTCTACACCACGCCGATCAAGGCGCTGTCCAACCAGAAGTACGCCGACCTGGTCAGCCGGTACTCCGCGGATCAGGTCGGGCTGCTGACCGGCGACAACTCGGTCAACGGCGAGGCCCCGGTGGTGGTGATGACCACCGAGGTGCTGCGGAACATGCTGTACGCCGGGTCGCCGACCCTGACCGGCCTCGGTCACGTGGTGCTCGACGAGGTGCACTACCTAGCCGACCGGTTCCGCGGTGCGGTCTGGGAAGAGGTGATCATCCACCTGCCCGAGTCGGTGGCGCTGACCGCGCTGTCCGCGACGGTGAGCAACGCCGAGGAGTTCGGCGACTGGCTGACCTCGGTGCGGGGCGGCACGACGGTGATCGTGGACGAGCAGCGCCCGGTCCCGCTCTGGCAGCACATGCTGGTCGGCAACCGGCTCTATGACCTGTTCGCCTGGCCCAAGGACGGCGATGGGGCGGACGGGCGACGGGCCCGTCGGCCCGAGGTCAATCCGGAGCTTGTCCGGGTGGCACAGCGGGACGCGATGGCGCACCGGGGTCCGGGTGGCCGGCCGGCGCGGGGGCGGCAGCCAGGACCGCGCGGTGCCCGTCCGGAGCGTGGTGGCCGTCCGGAGCGCGGGGGGCCGCCCGGCCGCGGACCGCGATTCGCCCCGCCGCGCCGGGCCGAGGTGATCGCCAGGCTTGACCGCGCCGCGCTACTGCCGGCGATCACCTTTATCTTCAGCCGGGCCGGCTGCGACGCCGCCGTGCAGCAGTGCCTGGCGGCGCAGATCCGGCTGACCACGCCGGAGGAGGCCGGCCAGATCGCGGCGATCGTGGCCGAGCGGGTCGCCGACATCCCGGCCGAGGATCTGCCGGTGCTCGGCTACGACGACTGGCTGGCCGGCCTGGAGCGCGGCATCGCCGCGCATCACGCCGGGATGCTGCCCACCTTCAAGGAGGTGGTCGAGGAACTGTTCGCGGCCGGGCTGATCCGCGCGGTGTTCGCGACCGAGACGCTCGCGCTCGGGATCAACATGCCGGCCAGGACGGTGGTGCTCGAGCGGCTGGACAAGTGGAACGGCGACGCGCACACCCCGCTGACCGCGGGGGAGTACACCCAGCTCACCGGGCGGGCGGGCCGGCGTGGGATCGACGTGGAGGGGCACGCGGTCGTGCTCTGGCAGCCGGGCCTGGACCCGGCCTCGGTGGCTGGCCTGGCCGGGACCAGGACGTACCCGCTGAACTCCAGCTTCCGGCCGTCCTACAACATGGCGGTCAACCTGGTCGGGCAGGTCGGCGCCACCCGCGCTACCCGGCTGCTTGAGTCGTCGTTCGCGCAGTTCCAGGCCGACCGGGCGGTGGTCGGACTGGCCCGCCAGGCCAGCAGGCTGCGGGACTCGATGGCGGGCCTGGCGGCGACCTGCGACCTGGGCGACTTCGCTGAGTACGCCAGGATCCGGGCCGAGCTGACACTGCGCGAGAAGGAGCAGGCGAAGAGCCGGTCGGCGGCCCGCCGGGTCGCCGTGGCCGACTCGCTCCGGTCGCTGTCCCGGGGCGACGTGATCGTCGTGCCGGGCGGCCGGCGCGGCGGCGTCGCCGTGGTACTTGAGCCAGGCGCGGACCCGGCGTCACCGGTGCTGCTGCTCACCGACCAGCATCAGGTCCGGCGGCTGGGGCTGGCCGACTGCACCGATCCGGTCGTCGTGGTCGAGCAGATCAAGATCCCGGCCAGGTTCAGCCACCGCTCACCGCAGCAGAAGAAGGACCTCGCCGCCACGATGCGGAACAAGCTGGCCGGGCGGGACGCCAGGGACCTCCGGCGGCTCGCCAGGGACCGGGCCGCGGCCGGCGGGGTCCCGGACGACAACGCCGCGGCGATCGCCGACCTGCGCGGGCGACTGCGCGAGCACCCGTGCCACCGGTGCCCGGACGCCGAGACGCACGCCCGGCAGAGCGAGCGCTACCAGCGGCTGGAGCGCGAGGCCCAGGTGCTGGAGCGGCGGGTGGCCGGCCGTGCGCACGTGATCGCCCGGACCTTCGAGCGGGTCTGCGGCGTGCTCGGCCAGCTTGGCTATCTGGATGGCGAGCAGGTGACGGCCGACGGGCGGCTGCTGGCCGGCCTGTACTCCGAGCTTGACCTGCTGGCCGCCGAGTGCCTGCGCCGCGGGCTGTGGGACGGGCTGAACCACGCCGAGCTTGCCGCCTGCGTGTCCGCGCTGACATATGAATCCCGGCGGTCGGACGAGCAGGGCCCGCCGCGGCTGCCGCGCGGCCAGGTGCCGTCCGTGCTGACCGCGATGACCAGGGTGTGGGGCGAGCTTGACGGGATCGAGCGCGGGCACAAGCTGTCCTTCCTGCGCGAGCCCGACCTGGGCTTCGCCTGGGCCGCGCACGCATGGGCGTCCGGCCGGCCGCTCAGCGTGGTGCTCGGAGAGGAGACCACGCCCGGCGACTTCGTCCGGGCCGTCAAGCAGCTGATCGACCTGCTCGACCAGATCCGCGCGGCGGCCGGGCAGTCGCCGCTCGCGGACACGGCGGCGACCGCGATCCGGTCACTGCGCCGCGGCGCGGTCGCCTACACCTTGGTGCAGTAGCGGCGCAGTCGGTCGCGGCAGGGTATCGAGTTGCGGTCGGGTCGCTCGATGGCCCAGGCTGCGGGATATGGCAGCTGAGCGACACGACGGCCGTTCCGGTCCGGAACCGGGTCACGACCGGGCGCCGGGCGGGGTCCTGATCCGCCGGGCGGTTCCCGATGACTGGAAGGTCAGCCGGGACATCCGGCTGGCCGCGCTGGCCGACGCGCCGCACGCGTTCGCGTCCACGCTGGACCGCGAGATCGGGCTTGCCGAGGCGGATTGGCGGTCCAGGCTCGACTCCGCGGTCACCTACCTGGCCTGGCACGAAGGCGAGCCGGCCGGGACGGCGACCGGCCTGGACCATAGCGGCGGGGCCTACCCGATCCCGGACGCCTGGCATCTGGTCGGCATGTGGGTCCGGCCGGCCTCGCGCGGCACTGGCATCGCCGGCGATCTGGTCGAGGCGGTAGCGGCGGACGCGCGGGCAGCCGGGGCGGTCGCGATCGGGCTCTGGGTGACCGAGGTGAACGGCCGGGCGCAGGCGTTCTACCGGCGGCTCGGGTTCCGCCCGACCGGCGCCCGCCAGATCGTCCGCCCCGAGGAGCCGGACCACTGGGAGATCCAACTGGTCCGCGACCTGACCCGCTAGTCATTCGGCACGACCGCGTCCAATCGGAGGCGGTCCGGCCCGCTCCCTGACAACTGGCCCGATCGCCGTCATACTGGGCGGCAGGCGGCGGATCTGCCCGCCGCCGCGGCGAGGGAGCGCGGCATGAGCCTGACGCGGGCGGCAACCGGGCGCGATCCGGGTCCGGTCATCGGGCTTCCCGGCCGGCGGCGCGGGCGCCCCCGGCGGCTGCTGCTGCTCGCGGTGTGCGTGGTGCTGGTCCTCGCCGCCGCAGGGGTGCTGACCGGCCTGGCCGCGCGATATCAGCCACTCGGACTTGGCGAGGCCGGCACCTGGGACCTGCACGCGCCTGGCCTGCCAAGCGCCGTTGGCGTCCGATTGGAGAACACCCTCGGCAACCTGCACAGCGACATCTATTTCCCGCCGCAGCGCGGCGAGTTCTCGCTCTATGTCGATCTGCACAACGGGGGCAGTTTTCCGGTCACGATCACCGGAGCGGCGCTCGCGCCGCCCGGCGGCAACCCGGAGCTGACCCCGGCCGGCCCGGTCCGCTACTGCGGACCGGCCCCGCCCGCCTGCATGCGGCAAGTGATGCCGCCAGCCGTGCGGTCGGTGCTGCGCGATCTCGTCCTCGGCCCCGGCCACGACGTCTTCATCGGCATCCCGGTCCGGTCCTGGCCGTGTGCCCAGCGGGACGCCTGGTTCTCGATCCCGGACGTCTACATCAGCTACCGGTTCGGCCCGTTCACCCGGGTGGCCGCGGTGCCGTGGAACTCGCAGAACGGCGCGGTCATCGGGCAGTTGCCGGGCAAGCGTGGCCAGCTTGGCGTCTTCTGCGCCAAGGGCTAGCAGGCAGGCAGCGGGCGCCCGGCGCTCAAACCGGCGGCAGCCGCCCGTGCGAGCGGGGAGTCTGGCAGGATCGCTGCTGTGCCGCCGCTGATGCTGCTCGATACCGCGTCCCTGTACTTCCGGGCGTTCTACGGCGTGCCGGAGACGATGACCGCGCCGGACGGGACGCCGGTGAACGCGATCCGCGGCCTGCTTGACATGATCGCCCGGCTGGTCCGGGCCAGGGAGCCCGGAGCGCTGATCGCCTGCCTGGACGCGGACTGGCGGCCGGCCTTCCGGGTCGCGGCGATCGCCAGCTACAAGGCGCACCGGGCCAACCCGGACGGCTCCGAGCAGATCCCGCCCGCCCTGGCCGCGCAGATCCCGGTGATCGGCCAGGTGCTCACGGCGGCGGGGATCTGCCAGGCCAGCGCGGACGGCTACGAGGCTGACGACGTGATCGGCACCCTGGCGGCGCGCTCGGGTGGACCGGTCGAGATCGTGACCGGCGACCGGGACCTGTTCCAGCTTGTCGACGACGAGCGGGGCGTGCGGGTGCTGTACACCGGCCGGGGCATCGCGAAGCTGGAGGTGGTCGACGAGGCCGCGGTGACCAGCCGGTACCAGATCCCGAGCCGCGGTTATGCCGCCTTCGCGGCGCTGCGCGGCGACCCGAGCGATGGCCTGCCCGGCGTGCCCGGGGTGGGGGAGAAGACCGCCGCCGCCCTGGTGCGGCAGTTCGGCTCGGTGGAGGCGATGCTGGCGGCGATCGACGCCGGCCACGGTGGCTTCCCGGCCGGCAGTCGGGCCAAGCTCGTCGCGGCGCGGGCGTACCTGGACGTGGCGATGCCGGTGGTACGGGTGGCTGCCGATGCCCCGGTTGTCCTCCAGCCGCCGTCCGGCGGGGAACTGCCGGTCCGGCCGCCTGACCCGGCGGCGCTAGCCGCCCTGGATGAGCGGTGGGATCTCGGCGGGTCGCTCGGCCGGACGCTGGCCGCGCTGGCCGCGCTGGCCGCCCGCCCGGCTTAGCCCGCGCCTGCCGGTGGTTCCTGGATGGACAGCGCGACCAGGCAGGTGTCGTCCTCCGGGTCGGTGGATTCCAGGGCGCCGAGCGCGGCGGCGATGGCACGCTCCGGGTCGCTGATAGCCCGGACCGCCCGGACCAGGGTGTCCAGTCCCTCGTCGATGGCCCGGTCCCGGCGCTCGATCAGGCCGTCGCTGTAGAGCAGCAGCAGGTCCCCGGCGCGAAGCTGGGTCCTGGCCAGTTGGTACGGCTCGTCGCCGGCGCCGAGCAGGATGCCGGCCGGCGGCGTGAGCGGCATCGCCCAGGCACAGCGCACCAGCACCGGCGGCGGATGGCCGGCCTGTGCCCAGGTGAACATCAGGCTGGCCGGCTCGAACAACCCCGCGATGACCGAGGCGGTGTGCTCGGGCGCGACGTGCCGCACCAGCGCGTTGAGCCAGCCCACTAGCTGGTCCGGCGCCGCGCCGGTGATGGCGAGGCCGGCCAGTGCGCCGCGCAGCCTGGCCATGCCGGCGGCGGCCGCCAGGCCGTGCCCGCCGACGTCGCCGATCGCCACCAGCACGGTTCCATCGGGCATCTCCGCGGTGATGTACCAGTCCCCGCCCACCCGGCTAGCGCGGGAGGCGGGCAGGTAACGGACCACCGTCCGCAGCCCCGGCAGGTCGAACGGCGCATCGTGCAGCGGCAGGATGGCATGCTGCAACTCGAGCGCGATGTGGCGCTCCTGAGCGAGTTCCGCGGCCAGGCTCGCCTCGGTGGCGCGCTGGCCGAGCAGCCGGACCGGTGCCGGACCTGGCTGCTGCGGCACCGCCGCGGTGGTTTGGGTTACAGCTGCCTCAGAAGTCATCTCTGCTCACATTTCGTGAGAGACCGTTTACCCATCGTGAGGCATCTAGGGTGTCGGTGTCTAGATGCGGACACACGGCATCTGCGGTGAGATGCCGCACACCGCCGGCCAGCGGGCAGGTCAGCGGGCCGGACGGCGGGGCGCGATCGCAGCGCGCGGGCGCCGGGACCCGAACCCTGGCGCGCGACCGGGCGCGCGGGGGAGAGAATGCTTGCAGGACCGAATGGTTCCCGATCCGAAAGCGACTTCAGGCTGGGGAGTGATGATGTCCGACGAGCTTTACCCGGCGGCCCGGGTGGCCGCCGCCGCGGCGGCGGCGGAGCGGGCGGGACTGGACGCGCTGCTGCTGACTCCCGGGCCGGACCTGCGCTATGTGAGCGGCTATGACGCGCATGCGCTGGAGCGGCTGACCTGCCTGGTCGTGCCTGCCAGCGGGTCTGGCGACCCGTTCCTTGTGGTGCCCAGGCTGGAGGTGCCTGCCGCCGAGGCGTCCCCGGCGGGCAAGCTGGGCATCGAGATCATCGGCTGGGAGGAGACCGATGACCCGTACGCGCTGGTGGCGGGCCGGCTGGGAGCCCCGGCCGAGGTCGGTCTGGCCGACCGGATGTGGGCGCTGATGGTGCTCAGGTTTGCCGCCGCGCTGCCCGGCGCGCGGCAGCGACTCGCCAGCACCGCGCTGAGCCCGCTGCGGTCGGTGAAGTCGCCCGCCGAGGTGGCGGCGCTGCGGGCGGCCGGACGCGCGATCGACCGGGTGCACGAGCGGGTGCCGCAGTGGCTCCGGGCGGGCCGGACCGAGGAGCAGGTCGCGGCCGACATCAGCGACGCGATCCTGGCGGAGGGGCACGCGACCGTCGACTTCGCGATCGTGGCCTCCGGGCCGAACGCGGCCAGCCCGCATCACACGGCGAGTGACCGGGTGCTGCACGACGGCGATGTGGTCGTGGTGGACATCGGCGGCACCATGCCGTCCGGCTACTGCTCGGACTGCACGAGGACGTACGCGATCGGCGGGCCGCCGCCCGAGTTCGCCGCCTACTACGAGGTGCTGCGACGGGCGCAGGAGGCCGCCTGCGACGCGGTCCGGCCAGGCGTGACCGCGGAGTCGATCGACGCGGCCGCCAGGGAGCCGATCACGGCGGCCGGCTACGGCAAGGACTTCGTCCACCGGACCGGGCACGGGATCGGGCTGGAAACCCACGAGGACCCCTACATCGTGGCCGGGAACACCGAGCCGTTGCGGCCCGGGCACGCGTTCTCGGTGGAGCCCGGCATCTACCCGGGCGCGCACGGCGCGCGGATCGAGGACATCGTGGTCGTCACCGACACCGGGTGCGAGCGGCTGAACACGATCACCCGGGAGCTGGTGGTGGTGCCGGCATGACCGCGGGCACGCCGGGGACCGGGGTGGAGCGGAGCTACCCAGACGAGGCGGCCAGGGCCGCGATCGGGCTCGCGGCCGAGATCGGCGCCAACGAGCTTGCCCCGGCGGCCGCGGCGGCGGAGCGCGAGGGCAGGTTCCCGCGCGCGGAGTTCCGGTTGCTCGGCCGGGCCGGGCTGCTCGCCCTGCCCTACCCGGCCGAGCTTGGCGGTGGCGGCCAGCCGTACGAGACCTACCTGCAGGTCGTGGAGGAGCTCGCGGCGGCCTGGCTGACCATCGGCCTGGGCGTGAGCGTGCACGTGCTGAGCTGCTTCGGGATGGCCACCGCGGGCACGCCGGAGCAGCGGGAGCGCTGGCTCGGGCCGATGCTGGGCGGCGACCTGCTCGGCGCGTACTGCCTGTCCGAGCCCGGCAGCGGATCGGACGCCGCGGCGCTGCGGACCCAGGCCACGGTCGACGGTCAGGATTACCTGCTGAACGGGACCAAGGCGTGGATCTCGCACGCCGGCCAGGCCGACTTCTACACGGTGTTCGCCCGCACGGCGGGCGATCCGGACGGCCGCGACCGGGCGCACGGGATCAGCTGCTTCCACGTGCCCGCGTCGACGCCCGGGGTGACCGCGGCGCCCGCCGAGCACAAGATGGGCATGCGCGCATCGGCGACCGCGCAGATGCGGTTCGAGTCGGCGCGGGTGCCGGCCGGCCAGTTGCTCGGCGAGGAGGGCCGTGGCTTCTCGATCGCGCTCGCGGCCCTGGATTCCGGGCGGCTGGGCATCGCGGCCTGCGCGACCGGGCTCGCCCAGGCGGCGCTGAACACCGCGGTGGGCTACGCGCGCGAGCGGCGTCAGTTCGGCCGCCCGATCATCGAGTTCCAGGGGCTCGGCTTCATGCTGGCCGACATGGCCACCGCCGTCGCCGCGGCCCGGGCGCTGTACCTGGCGGCGGCCCGCCGCAGGGACGCGGGCCTCCCGTACGGCCGGGAGGCCGCGATGGCCAAGCTGTTCGCCAGCGACACGGCGATGCGGGTGGCCACCGACGCGGTGCAGGTGCTCGGCGGCTACGGGTACGTGGAGGACTTCCCCGCCGAGCGGTTCCTGCGCGAGGCGAAGGTGCTGCAGATCGTCGAGGGCACCAATCAGATCCAGCGGCTGGTGATCAGCAGGTCGCTGGCCCGCGAGACACGCGGGAAAGGCTAGGTTGACCGGGTGGAGGAGATCAACCGCAAGATCCTGGCCATGCTGGCCAGGGACGGCAGGCTGAGCTTCACCGAGCTGGCCAGGCAGACCGGCCTGTCGGTGTCGGCGGTTCAGCAGCGGGTGCGCCGGCTGGAGGAGCGCGGCGTGATCCGCGGCTACACCGCCCAGATCGATCCCGAGGAGGCCGGCCTGCCGCTGACCGCGTTCGTCTCCATCAAGCCGTTCGACCCGGCCGCCGCCGACGACGCCCCGGAGCGGCTGGCTCACCTGTCGGCCATCGAGGCGTGTCACTCGGTCGCCGGCGAGGAGAGCTACATCCTCAAGGTCCGGGTCGCCTCGCCCGCCGCGCTGGAGGAACTGCTGCAGGAGATCCGGGCCGCCGCCAGCGTGGCGACGCGGACCACGATCGTGCTCAGCACCCCGTACGAGAACCGCCCGCCGGAACTGTAGCTGCGGGCCTCGGCGCGGGCCGCCGGGAGGCTGATCCGGCGGCCGCCTGACGGCGGCCGCCGGAGCAACATGTCCCCCCGGGGCAAGTTCTGGGTTCCGGCCGGGCTCGCGGCAGGCCGGCTATCCGATGCCGATCGCCCGCAGGCCGTACGGGACGATGCCGACGTCGGCCGGCGGGACCATGGCGGCGGTGCCGTGATACTCGGCGGCCGCGGTGGCCAGGCCGGCCGTGCAGGTGGCTACCACGGTCGCGCCGCGCAGCATCGCACTGTCCGTCAGCAGCGTGTAGGCGAGCCCGTCGCCGCCTGGCGGCGTGGCCAGCAGCACCTCGCCGTCGGCGAGTCCGGCCTGCTGGTCAAGCTGGTGCAGGTGGACGCAGGCCTCGGCGTGGCTGAGCGGGACCGGGCGAAGCCGCCCATCGGGCCCGCGCGAGAACGGCATCAGCGCGGGGTCGTCCGGCCGGGCGCCGAGCGGGCGGACGATGTCCAGGCCGAGCAGGTCGCTGAACCGGGTCGTGCCGGGCGCGTCGGCGAACGAGAACACCTGCCGGACCCAGGACCGGTCGGCGGCAGCGAGCGCGGCCTCGGCCAGCGGCGGCGCCGTGATCAGCATCCGCGCGCCGCTCTCGGCTAGCTGTCCGGCGATCTCGGCCGGGGGCAGCCCGGGATCGACTGGGGTTGGGACGCCGCCCGCGGCGTGCACGGCGTGCCTGGCCAGGATGAAGCTGACGACGTCCGGCACCAGGATGCCGACCACGTCCCTGGCCTGAAGGCCGCGCCGGGCCAGGCCGGAGGCGGCCGCCTCGACAGTGGCCGCGAATCTGCGGTAGCTGTAGGTCTCGGGCTCCTGCCGGGTTCCGGCGCCGATCAGGGCCGGCTGGTCTGCCCGGTCGGCGGCAGCCGAGATGACCATGCGGGTGACGCACACCTCCGCGGTCAGCTGGGCTACCTGCGACATGACCTGCGCTCCTTCGTGGGCCCGGGCGGGATCCGCGGGCTGCCGGAACCAGCAGCGTAGAAGACCCGCGAATGCGCACGCATCCACAGAAATATGCAGACTGTCATCCGAATGCCGCGCAGAGCTACCGGTGCCCGTCCTAGTCCGCTGCCGGACGGTCCGGGCTCGATCCGGCCGCCACCCAGGCAACTAGCTGGGAGCGGGTGCTGAAGCCGAGCTTGGCGTAGATGTTGGCGATGTGCCTGGCGGCGGTGCGCGGGCTGATGAACAGCCGCTGGCCGATGTCCTGATTGGACAGCCCGCCGGCGACCAGCAGAGCGACCTCACGCTCCCGGTCCGTCAGCGGCCCTGGCCAGCCCGGCGTGGGGTCCGCGGTGGCCAGCGCGACGGCCTCGGGAGCGTCCATGGCCGCGCCCTGCGCGAGCAGGGCGCGGCCGCGAGCCGGGCCGAGCGCGGCGACGGCCTCGGCGGATAGCCGGTCGAGCCGGTCGGCCAGCGGCTCGGATGTCGGTGACCCGGCGGTGACCGCCCCGGCGGCTCGTGGCCCGGCTAGCCGGGACAGCGACCGGGCCGCGCCGGTCAGCCTGGCCGCGTGCTCGGCGTCGCCAGCGGTGGCGGCAATCCTGGCCATTCTGGCCAGGCCCCGCGGCAGCGCGGCGTGCTGGCCGGCCTCCAGGCTGAGCCGCAGGCTCTCGGCCAGGCTGCGCCGGGCGTCGTCGAGGTCGCCGCCCGCTAGCTGAGCCTGCCCGAGCCCGGTCAGGCAGCTGGCCATCTCCGGCCGTGCCTGGATCTGGCGGTAGATGCCGAGCGCGGCCCGGAACTGGTCCATCGCCTCGGCAAGGTCCTGCCGGGCCAGGGCAAGCTGGCCCAGTCCGTGCCGGACGTTGGCGGTGTGCCAGCTCTCCACCCCGCCGGACTCCCTGAGCACGTCCCTGAGCACCTGCTCGGCCTGGTCGAAGCTGCCCTGGTAGCCCAGCGCCGCGGCCCGCACCGTGCGGGCCAGCCGCCACTCCCACCCGTCTCCCGCCCGCTCGGCTACGGTGGCGGCCTGATGCGCCAGGTCGCTGGCCTGATCGCCGCGGCCGGTCCGGAGCGCGGTCATGGCCAGCGTGCGCAGCGCCCCGGCGGGGTTCCCGTCGGCCGCCGAGCGGCCAAGCTCGAGGCCGGTGCGGGCATACCGCTCGGCGTCGTCGTACTCGGCCCGCTCGAACGCGAACTCGGCGCGGATCACCAGGGCGCGCGAGCGGAGTCCGGCGCCGGCCTGGCTCCCGGACAGGAACGAGTCGAGCCAGCCAGCGGCCTCGGAGCTGTCCCTGGTGACAAACCAGATGGAGCGCCAGGCGCAGCACAGCCGCAGGCCCTGCTCGGCGTGGCCGAGGTCCGCGCAGCAGGCCAGCGCCAGCCGCAGGTTCGGCGTCTCGATCAGTGCCCGGTGGAACAGCCGGACCCGGTCCGGCCACGGCATCGAGCCTGCGGCCAGGCGCGCGGTGCGCCGTTCGGCGACGGCCAGAATCGCGTCCCGGTGCGCGATCCGGGCGGCGGTCGTCTCACCGGCCGCGGCGGCCCGGTCGGCCGCGAACTCCCTGACCGTGTCGGCCATCTTGTACCGGGTCGGCCCGCTGCCGATGGCATCGACGCTGACCAGGGACTTGTCGATCAGCGCCGCTAGCACGGACGCGGCGTCACCGGGTCGTACCGGCGAGCCGGCGCAGGCCAGCGTGGCCATCTCCAGGGTCCAGCCGCGAAACGCCGACAGCCGCCGGAGCAGGCTCTGCTCCGGCGCCGTGAGCAGGTCGTAGCTCCACGCTATGGTCGCGCGCAGGGATCGCTGCCGCGGCGGCGCGGTGCGGTCGCCGAGCGCGAGCAGATCGAGCCGGCCGGCTAGTCGGGCGCCGATCTGCTCCGGGGACAGGGTCCTGACCCGAGCGGCGGCTAGTTCGATGGCCAGCGGCATGCCATCAAGGGCCAGGCAGATCCGGGCGACCGCCGGAACGGTAGCCGCGTCGAGCCGGAACCCGGGCCGCACCGCCCTGGCGCGGGCCGCGAACAGCAGGACCGATTCGGCGGCCGGAACGGCTCCCGGCTGCGCCCGCTCGGACTGCCCGGGCGGCAGCCCGAGCGGCGGTACCCGCCAGATGGCCTCGGCCGGGATCCCGAGCGGCTGTCGGGTGGTGGCCACGATCCTGATCGCCGGACACTCGGCCACCAGGCTGCGCGCCAGTGCCGCGCAGTCCGGCAGCAGGTGCTCGCAGGTGTCCAGGATGAGCAGCAGGGCACGCGGGCGCAGGGCCTGGACCAGGACGTCGGCGCTAGTGCGCCCGGCGTCTGGCTGGATGCCGAGGGCGGCGGTGATCAGCGTGACGGCCCGGTCCCGTGAGTCTGCCTCGGAGAGATCGGCGAGCCACGCGCCGTGCGGGAAGTCGCCGGCCAGGCTGGCCGCCAGTCGGACCGCCAGCCTGGTCTTGCCGATGCCGCCTGGGCCGCAGAGGCTGAGCAGGCGGACCTGGCCGAGCATGGACCTCAGCTCGGCCAGGTCACGTTCCCGGCCGATGAAGTCGTTCGGCTCGGCCGGCAGGTTGCCGCCCTCGGGGCTGAAGTTCTCGATCATGACTGGCTGAGAAGTCCGGGCGTCCCGTCAGGCCGGGAACCGGTAGCGGAGCGTGAACCGGTCGGCCGGAACGACGACGTCGGTGGTCTCCACCGCCCGTCCGGCGGCGTAGTGCACCCGGCGGACCGCCAGGACGGCCGCCCCTGGCGGGACGGCGAGTTCGTCCGCCTCGCCGCGCAGCGATGGCCGGACCGACACATCCTCGGTGACCTCGTCGACGGCTACCCCGATCGAGCGCATCCGCTCGATGACGCCGCGCCCGGCCATCGGTCCCTGCTCCGGGATCGCCACCGGGGTCCCGTCGGTCAGGGCGGCCGGCTCGTAGCTGGTGGCAAGCTGCACTGGCTCGCCGTCCGAGCTGAGCAGGTATCTGGTCATCACCACCGCGTCGCCGGCGGCGATGCCGAGGCTTGCGGCGACCTGGGGCGCGGCGGGCACCTGGTCGGTCCGGTGCTCCCAGCTCAGCCGCCGGGTGATGGTCTGCGGCGGATCATCGCCGACCGGGACCGTCTCCGGGATGCCGAACGGGGATCCGGGGAACTGCGGCCGGTCGTGCTCGAGCACGGTGGGCGCGGGCGCCTTGCGGACGTAGCACCCCGAGCCGGGCCGGCCCTCGATCAGCCCCTCGGCGATCAGCACCGCGAGCGCGTGCTTGGCGGCCGTCTCGCCGACGCCGTAGTTCGCGATGATCGCGTTGCGGGATGGCACCCGCGCGCCCGGCTCGAGGACACCGGACCTGATCCTGGACCGCAGGTCGTCGAGCACGCGCAGGTACACGGGTTCGGTCGCCGCTGTCCTCACCCCCGGATCCGGCTGCCGGTCGCGGCAGCGGTCGGTGTGCTGCCATCGATATGTCATTGTCACCGAATCGGCCCGCGCCCGCGCCCCGACGGCGATATCCGGACCTGCCGCCCGGCGGGTGGCAGGCACGGCTAGCCGCTGCCCTCCTCCAGGAGCAGGTGGTAGCCGTTCGGGGTGCGCGCGTGCAGCACCCGGTACTGCCAGTCCTCGGCGGGTGCCATCAGGTCTTCCTGGTAGGCGACCCCGGCGTTGTCGAAGGCCTTCTTGGCTTCGTCCAGGTCGCTGACCCCGAACTGCCAGGTCAGTACCCGATTCGGATCGGAGGAGGAGAAGCCGCGCCGCAGTTCCAGCCCGAATTCCACTGGACCATGCCCGAGTGAGATGAAATAGGGGTATTCGGGTCCGGAGTAGGTGACCCGGAATCCGAGCCGGAGGTAGAAATCCCGTTCGGCCTCTAGATTGCCGACGAACAGAATCGGGATGATCCTCCTGAACAGCGCTGCCATAGCGCGACATAGTATCTAGAGCCGACCAGTGGGGTGGAATTGTGCGTACAGAAGTGACGCCCGAGCCGGTAACGATCGCGTGCTGCCAGCTCAGGCTGCGCATCGGTGATCTGGACGGCAACCGTGCGGCAGCCGCCGCCGCGGTGGCAGCGGCGTCCGCCGCGGGCGCGGGGATCGTCGTGCTGCCGGAACTGACGCCATCGGGCTACGTGTTCGCGGATGCTGCGGAGGCCAGGTCGCTGGCGGAGCCCGCGGACGGCCCGACCGCCGCCGAGTGGACCGCGCTGGCCGCCGCGCACGGAGTCGTGATCGTCGGCGGCTTCGCCGAGATCGGCGATGACGGCCTGCTGTATAACAGCGCGATGCTGGCGGACGCCGGCGGCGTCCGGGCGGTGTACCGGAAGGCGCACCTATGGGACGCCGAGGCCGACGTGTTCACCCCGGGCGCCGAGCCGCCGCCGGTCGTCGAGACCCGGTACGGCCGGGTCTCGATGGTGATCTGCTACGACGCCGAGTTCCCCGAGTGGGTCCGGCTGCCGGCCCTGGCCGGTGCGGACCTGCTCACCGTGCCCACGAACTGGCCGTTCGAGCCGTTCCCGCCGGGTGAGCGGCCGCTGATGACGGTCAACATTCAGGCGGCTGCGTACGCCAACCGGATGTTCGTGGCCGCCGCCTGCCGGTGCGGCACCGAGCGCGGCGTGGGCTGGACCGGCGGGAGCGTCATCGCCGGGCCGGACGGCTACCCGCTGGCCGGGCCCGCCAGCGTGGCCGGGCCATCAGGGGACGCGGAGCCGGAACTGCTGCTCGCCTCGTGCGACCTCGGCCGGGCCAGGGACAAGGCCAGCGGCCCGCGCAACGACGCCCACGCCGACCGGCGTCCGGACCTGTACGACCGGTACCTGCACTCGGCGCCGGCCGGGGCGGCGGGCTAGCCCGGCCAGGCCGGGCGAACCGGTCGGGCCAGAGCCGGCGGGCCTCAGAGCCGGCGGGCCTCAGAGCCGGCGGGCCATGGTCAGGCCGTCGCCGATCGGCAGCAGCACGACCTCGGTCCGGTGGTCGGCCAGCGCGCGGGCATTGAACTCGCGGATGGCCCGCACGCTCTCGCCCTGCTCGGCGTCGTCGACGACGCGGCCGTGCGAGAGCGTGTTGTCGACCAGGATCAGCCCGCCGGGCCGGACGAGCGGCACGATCAGGTCCCAGTACCGGGGGTAGCCGGTCTTGTCGGCGTCGATGAACGCGTAGTCGAACCGGGTGCCGGGGTCCAGGTCGGCCAGGTTGTCCGCGGCCGGGCCGAGCCGCAACTCGATCTGGTCCGCCAGGCCGGCCCGCTGCCAGTAGCGCCGCGCAACGGCCGTGAACTCGGCGCTGACGTCGAAGCACCGCAGCCGGCCGCCGGCGGCAAGCCCGCGCGCGATGCAGATCGATGAGTATCCGGTGAATGTGCCTACCTCGATCGCGCTTCGCGCGCCGATCAGCCGCGCCAGCATGGTCATGAAGGTTCCCTGACCGGGGCCGATCTGCATGTCGGCGTCTTCCGGGAACAGCCGCGCGGTTTCGGCGGCTAGGTCCCGCAGCACCTCATCGGGGTGCGCGCTGTGTGCGGTGACGTACTCGTTCAGGGCATCGCTCAACTGCCCGCTCGCTCGTGCCATAGCGCCGACAGTAGCCGAGTGCGGCCGGGAAAACCGGTCGACATCGGTCTCGCGGGCGGGCAGCATTGCTGCCTCATGGACGACGCGCAGCGACCGCCGGGCCGGCGGCAGGGCGGGCCGGGTCCCCGGCAGGCCGTCTCCCGGCTCGGGCCCGCTGCCTCCCGGCTCCGGGCGGCCAGTGCGCGACTGCGGCCGGATCTCGCGCCGTTCCGGCATGCGCGGCAGTTCCGGCTGCTGTACGCGGGACAGGCGGCGGGCACGGTCAGCGCGATGATCTGTTACGTCGCCGTGCCGTATCAGGCGTATCAGCTGTCGCGATCCTCGCTCGTGGTGGGCCTGGTCAGCGCGGCGGAACTGGTACCCGTGCTGATCGCCGGCCTGGTCGGCGGGGTGCTCGCTGACGCCGTTGAGCGGCGCGTCCTGATCGTGGCCACCCAGGCCGGGGCGGCCGCCTGCATGGTCGCGCTCGCCGTGAACGCCCTGCTGTGGCAGCGGCTCTGGGTGCTGTTCCTGGCCGGGGGACTGCTGGCTGGGGTGTTCGGGTTGCAGCGGCCATCGGTGGAGGCCATCGTGCCGACCCTGATCGCGCGCGAGGACCTGCACGGGGCCTCGGCCCTTGCCTCGCTGCTGGGCACCGCCGCCCAGGTCGGCGGGCCGCTGCTGGCCGGGCTGCTGCTGACCGGCGGCGCTCCGGTGGCGTACCTGATCGCCGCTGCGGCGTGCGCTGTGGCGGTGCTGCCGTTCGGGGCGATGGCGGGCAGCCGATCGGACGGGCACGGAGACGGGGACGGGGACGGCCCGAGCCTGCGCGGCCTGGCGGCGGGGATGCGGTATGCCCGGAGCAGGCCGGATCTGCTCGGCACCTACCTGATCGACCTCGGGGCGATGCTGTTCGGCGCGCCGTACGCGGTCTTCCCGCAGGTCGCCGCCAGCCTCGGCGGCCCGGCCGTGCTCGGAGTGCTGTACGCGGCCCCGGGCTTCGGCGCGGTCGCGGTCAGTCTCACTAGCCGCTGGACCCGGCAGGTGCACCGGCACGGCCGGGCTATCGCGCTCGCGGTCTGCGGCTGGGGCATCGCGATCACCGCGTTCGGGCTGGCTCCCGGCCTGGCCCTGGCGGTGCTCGCCCTCGCCGTGGCGGGCGCCGCCGACACGGTCAGCGGGCTGTTCCGGATGACGATGTGGAACCAGTCCATCCCGGCCCGGGTGCGCGGCAGGCTCGCCGGGCTGGAAATGATCAGCTATTCCACCGGGGAGCCGCTCGGCAACGTCGAGACCGGCGCGGTGGCGACGGTCACCGGATCGGTCCGGCTGGCCGTGGTCACCGGCGGCCTGGCCAGCCTGCTCGGGGCCGCGATCGTGTGCCTTGCGCTGCCGGCCCTGTGGCGTTACGACGCCCGGGCCGCGCCCGGCGCTCCCGGCCGCTAGGCGGGGGCGTGCACCGGCGACGGCTCGGCGGCCTGCGCGGGCCGATCGGCCTGAGCGGCCGCGCGGGCCCGCCACCACGCCTGGCCGGACTCCGGCAGCGTGTAGATCGGGTCGTAGTACTCGTACTCGCGCTGGAGCGCGCCCTCGTCATCGGCCTCGACGGCGGTCCGGTAGTTCTTGGTCCAGTACGAGATGCCGGTCTCGGTGTCGTACCGAGACACCTGGTGCACCCAGCGCTTGCCGACGTACGGCACGTCGCAGAGCACCCGCGGCGTGGCGAAGCCCGGCAGGTAGCCCATGATCTGGTGCTGCAGGTGCTGGGCCTCGGCCAGGCTCAGCCGCCAGTGCTCGGCGTTCGGGATCATGTCGCAGAGGTAGAAGTAGTACGGCATGATCTTGGCGTCGTCCAGCAGCGCGAAGCACAGGTCAAGCAGCGCGTCCGGGGTGGTGTTCACGCCGCGGAGCAGCACGCCCTGGTTCCTGACATCCCTGATGCCGGTGTCCAGCATCGCCCGAGCCGCCCTGGCGACCAACGGGGTTACCGACTGGGCCGCGTTGACGTGGGTGTGCAGCGCGAGGGACACGCCGCGGTCCCTGGCGGTGGCGGCAAGCCGCTCCATGCCGGCCCGGACCTCATCGCTCAGCCAGTACTGCGGCAGGCCCATCAGCGCCTTGCTGGCCAGCCGGATGTCGCGGACCGACTCGATCGTCATCAGGTCGGCGACGAAGGACTCCAGCCGCGGCCACGGCAGGTTGGCGACGTCACCGCCGGAAACCACCACGTCCCTGACGCCCGGGTTGGCCCGCAGGTAGCTGATCATCGCGCCGAACCGGTCATCCCTGGCCAGGGTGAACTTGTGCTTGCTGATCTGCGGCGTGGGGTTGCCGACCAGGTCCATCCGGGTGCAGTGGCCGCAGTACTGCGGGCAGGTCGGCAGCACCTCGGCGAGCACCTTGGTCGGGTACCGGTGGGTAAGCCCCTCGACCACCCACATCTCGGCCTCGTGCAGCGAGTCCCTGGACGAGTAGGGGTGGGACGGCCAGTCGGCACGGCGGTCGCTGATCACCGGGATCATGTACCGGCGCACCGGGTCCGCGTACAGCGCGTCGGTGAAGCCGGGGTCGCTGGGCGCGAGTGCCGGGACGATCGTGTTCATCATCTGCGGCGTTACCAGCATCGACATCGTGGCCCGCTCGGCCTGGTCCCGCTCCAGGTCGGCGTAGAACCGCTCGTCGACCCCGTCGCCGAGCAGGTCCCGCAGTTGCCGGACGTTCTTCACGCAGTGCGCCCGCTGCCATTGCGCGGACTCCCAGTCCTGCGTGCTGACCCCGGCCCAGCCGGGGAACCTGCGCCAGTCCGGCTCGGCAAGTTCGACGCGCCGATAGACATAGGGTTGCTCGATCACCGCGCCGATGCCTCCTTCGTGCTGCCGGCTGGCGATCTGCCAGCCGGTGTTGGCCTCCCGGCCCCGCGACTCGGCCCCGCGACCGCGCCCGGCCCCGCTGGGACTCGTTCGCGGCAGGGGCTTCCCGCCCGCTAAACCGAACGATAACCTGCGAGATGGGCAGGGTACGCAAGAAGCTTCTGTCTGTATAGTTCGATACAAGAAATTCTATTGATGTGCCTTCATAGCGTAACCCGGTCGGACAGCATTGCACCAGGGCCGCGATGGCGGTGGTCGGAAGGGATGGTCAGGTGACGGGATCGGATCGCGCGCCCGGGTCGCCGCTGGGCCTGCATCGCGTGCTCGAGCCGGCCGGCGTGCTGCCGCAGGCGGCGTGGAAGCTGGACGCCAGCGAGGCGATCTGGCCCGACGAGGTGCTGATCGATGTGCGGCGGCTGAACCTGGACGCGGCTTCCTTCCGGCAGTTGCGGACCTCGACCGGCGGCGGCGCCGACGCGATGCGCGCGGCCGTGCTCGGGATCGTCGCCGAGCGCGGCAAGATGCAGAACCCGGTGACCGGCTCCGGCGGCATGCTGACCGGCGTGGTCCGGGCGGTCGGCCCGGACTCGCCGCTCGGCCTGCGTCCCGGTGATCAGGTGGCGACGCTGGTGTCGCTCAGCCTCACCCCGCTGGTCATCACCGACGGCCTGGCGGACTGGGACGGCTCTTCCGAGCAGGTTCCGTGCCGCGGACACGCCGTCCTGTTCGGGCGCTCGATCGCGGCCGTGCTGCCCGATGACCTGCCGGCGCCGCTGTCGCTGGCGGTGATGGACGTCTGCGGCGCCCCGGCGCTGACCCACCGGGTGGTCGCCGCGGCGGCCGGCCAGGACGGCGGCGAAGGCCGCAGGGCGCCGGTGGTTGCCGTGATCGGCGCCGCGGGCAAGAGCGGGTCGCTGTCCGCGGCCGCGGCCCGGCGGGCCGGGGCGGGCCGGGTGATCGGCGTGGTGCCGCACGACCGCGAGGCGGCCGTGCTGGCCGCGGCCACCGGGCCGGACGGCGTGACCGGCCTGGTCGACGAGGTGGTGATCGCCGACGCGACCGACCCGGTGGGGCTGTCCGAGGCGGTGGCCGGCGCGGGCGGTCCGGCCGATGTCACGGTCGTCTGCGTGGACGTTCCCGGCTGCGAGGGCGGCGCGATCCTGGCGACCGCGCAGGGCGGCACGGTGATCTTCTTCTCGATGGCCACCTCGTTCACGGCCGCCGCCCTCGGCGCCGAGGGCGTGGCGGCGGACGTGACGATGCTGGTCGGCAACGGGTACACGCCCGGCCACGCCGCGCTGGCGATCGAGCTGATCCGGACCGAGCCCGGGGTCCGGCGGATCT
>JAJYTW010000233.1 GCA_021792855.1 Actinomycetes bacterium | reverse complement strand
GCTTGCCAGGGGCGTCCCTGACGCACCGGGTGGCGAAACCGGCACCGGCGTGACCGGACCGAGACCGGCCGACACCAGCCACGCTACGACCGGACCGGACCGGCCGGCCGCGCCGCCGCGGGACGCTACGCAGTGGCCAGAGGCGGCGCAGCGGCGGCAGGGCATGCACTCTCGCGAGCCCAGGCATTCCCGCGAGCCGGGACGGTCGTCCCGGCCACGCGTGCCGCGCCCGCCCGCGGCCGGACTCGGAGCGGCAGCCACCGACGCCGCCGGCGCACCGGAGGAAGAACCGGGCGACGCAGCGGCCCGCCCGGGGCGGCATCGCGGCGAGCCCACCGGCCGGGGCCGGGTCATCCGGCCAGCCAGCTATTTCCGGTTCACGATCTTGCCGGGGTCAGATCTGGCCGACCCCGGTCCAGCCAGCACCGGTCCAGCCAGCACTGGTCCAGCCAGCACCGGTCCAGCCAGCACTGGCCCAGCCAGCACCGGGCAGGCCGGACCGCCGGAGCGGATCGGGTACCCCGGCGGGCTGATCGCACCGGACTGGACCGGGATGCCCGGCGCCGCAAGCCCGGGGCTGAACCACCCGGACTTCCTCGATGGCCCGACCGATCTCGACTTCTTTGGCTTCGACGACGTCGACGACCGCTACGTCCCGCCGCCGATCCAGCCGTTCCCGAAGCCGGACGCGACCACCCGAGCCGCCTGGGCGGGGCTGTTCGGCGGCCCGGCGTTCCTGTTCGTCGCGACGCTGCTCGGCTGGACCATCCCGGCATGGGCCGAACTGCTGGCGGTCGCGGCCTTCATCGTCGGGTTCGTGGTGCTGGTGGTCCGCCTGGGCGACGGGCCGTCCAAGGGCGACGGCCCGGATCAGGGCGCCGTCGTCTGAGTCGGGCAGCCGCTTTCTGAGCAGGCGGTCCGGGCGGACCCGCTCGCCGTCGTGGTTATCGCTTTCTGGCCAGATCGGAGGCGCCGATCAGACCGGCGTCCGCGCCAAGCTCGGCCAGCACGATCGGGGCATGCGGGCGGTAATTGCGGCCGGTGAGCGCGCTCGCGAAGGCGTCCCTGGCCGGGTTCAGCAGCAGGTCGCCCGACTCCGAGACGCCGCCGCCGAGCACGAAACAGCCCGGGTCAAGGACCGCCGCCAGGTCCGCGAGACCCTGCCCGAGCCACTGCCCGACGATCTCGAAGCAGCGCAGCGCCGCCGCGTCGCCTTCCCGGGCCGCCGTGGTGACGTCCGGCCCGGTAATGCCCTCAGGCGTGCCGCCGGCTAGCTGGAGCAGCCTGACCGCTGCGCCCGGCGATCGCCTGGCGAACTCCCTGGCCTCGGCCACCAGGGCATTGCCGCTGGCGTACTGCTCCCAGCAGCCGCGGTTGCCGCAGCCGCAGAGCCGGCCGTCCGGCACGACCCGGACGTGCCCGGGTTCGGCCGCGTGCCCCCACCGGCCCCGGTAGAGCGCGCCGTTCAGCACGAATCCGGCACCGATGCCGGTGCCCACGGTGATCAGCAGCATGTGCTCGTGACCACGGCCGGCGCCCATCCTGGACTCGGCCCACGCGGCCGCGTTGCCGTCGTTCTCCACCACGACCGGGCGACCGACCCGCTCCTCGACCTTCCTGGCGACCGCCTCGTGGCGCCAGGACAGGTTGGGCGCGAACGCGACCGCCGACCGGCTCTCGTCCACGAAGCCGGCGGCGCCGATCCCGACCGCCTCGACGTCGTACCTGCCGAGCAGTTCCCGGACCGATTCGCTGATCACCTCGATGGTGCCGGCCGCGTTCGCCGCGGGCGTCGGGCGCTTCATCATCTCGATGATCGAGCCGCCGTCATCCACGACACCGGCGGCGATCTTGGTCCCGCCGACGTCAACCCCGATCGTCAGGCTCATCTGCTCCCTCTTCGGGCTGGGCCGGCTGCCTGGGCTGGTCCGCACCGGACCCGCCGGGGCCGGATGGCCGGGTCCCGCCGTCGGCGGGCCGGTAGGAAAGGATCGACTCCAGGCCGGATAGCGCTTCCCGAACCGCCGCGGCCATCACGTCGGCCGCGTCGGCCAGCCGGGGTCCGGCGCCGGCCGGTCCGGCACCAGCCGGCCCAGCGCCTGCCGGCCCAGTGCCTGCCGGCCCAGTGCCTGCCTGCCCAGTGCCTGCCTGCCCGGCGGCCGCGCGGGCCTGGGCGATCTTCCTGGCCGCCCGGCAGACCGGGCACCAGGCGCACTCGGGCGGCTCATCCGCCGCGCCCGGCGGCTCGGTCGTCGCCGTCGACCAGACGTCCCCGCCCGGATCGGCGTCCCGGGCACCGAACGCCTTCCTGACCTGTCCGCCAAGCTCGTCCCGCATGCTGCGCGCGCTGGTTCGGATCAACCAGCGCTGCACCTCGCCCGCCAGGTCCGCGGCCCGCCGCTCCCAGGAGTCCGCCGCGGCCCGCCGGGCCTGGGCACCCTGACCCGCGGTTGCCCAGGACGGCCCGTCGCGGCCGGACTGGTTCGGTCCCGACGACGTCTCGCTCATCTGGCTCCACTCTCCCTGGCAGCCTGCTCGGCGCGGGCCCGCAGCCCCTTCAGGGCCGTATCGATGATGGTCTTCTCGGCCCGCCGCTTCAGCATCCCCGGCATCGGCACCGCCAGGCTGACCGCCAGCCGATAGGTGACCTCGGTGCCGCCGTCCCGGTCCGCCAGCAGGTACGCGCCGGTCATCTCGGTGATCGCCGATCCGCGCTCGGCGAGTTCCCAGCGCACCTCGTCGTCCCCGCTCCAGGTGTAGGCCAGCACGTAGCTGTCCCTGATCACCCCGGCGTCCAGGGTGAACCTGACTCGCTCGGCCCGGCCGTCCGCGGCGGCCGCGAGCACGGTGGCCTCACGCACTCCGGACGCCCAACGCGGGTAGGCGTCGAAGTCAGCGATCACCGCCATCACGACCGGCTTGGGGACGCCGATCGTCAGGGCGGAACTGGTGGTGTCGGCCATGCTCGGAGCGTACCGCCCGGCGGCCCCTGTGGCGGTCCGCGGGCCGGGCCAGGCCGACTACCAGCGCAGCACGTAGGGCGCACCGCTGGCGCGGAAGTGGCCCACGTTCACGCACCGGGTCCGGCCGATCGTGAGGCTGGCCACCATCGGCTGGTGCACGTGCCCGAACAGCAGGTAGCGCGGCTGGATCCGGTGCACCGCGTCGAGCAGGGCGCGACTGCCGCGCTCCAGTCGCTCGGCCACGGTGTCGAACAGCAACTCGGGGATGTCCGGCGGGATGTGCGAGCAGAGCACGTCGACCGCGCCCACCGCCTCGACCTTGGCGGCGAACTCGGCGTCGTCGATCTCGTTCGGCGTGCGGTAGATCGACCTGAGCCCGCCGCCGACGAACCCGAACGACAACCCGCCGAGTTCGGCGCGCTCGCCGTCGAGCACCCGGTGCCCGGGCCGCAGGTGCGCGTCCCACATCCGCGGCACGTCGACGTTGCCGTATGTCAGATAGGCGGGAGTCGGCATCGCGGCGAAGATCTCCGCGTACTGGCCGGCGATCGCCGCGTCCATGATCTGTGCGCGATCGCCGGGTACCTCCGCCCAAAGCCGGGTGGCGAGGGCCCTGGCGTCGTCGAACCGCTGGGCGGTACGCAGCGCGATGTACTGCGCCGCCGCGGCGGCGCCGAACAGGTCAGCGAAGATCCCCCGGGAGCTGTCCGCGTAGTCCAGGAAGAGCAGCAGGTCGCCGAGGCAGATCAGGGCGTCGGCGCCGTCGCCGGCCCGGCGCAGGGCATCGGTCCTGCCGTGTACGTCACTGACCACGTGGACCCGCATCGGCTCACAATAGGCGGATGGAACCGTGAAGTTCTGGCCCTCTCCCCAACGTCACCAAATATTGGGGGTACGTTCCTTCAGGAGGCCGGCTGCTCCACGCCCGGGCAGGCGAGGCACGCAGTCACGGCGAGGAGGAGCGGTGCGCGAGTTCAGCATTCCCGCCCTGGTGGACATCCGGGCCAGCGCGACCCTGACCGACGTCGTCTTCGATCGGGCCGGCGGCGGCCCGGACGCCGTGATGCTGCGCAAACCGGATGACCGGGGCGACTGGACGGACGTGACGGCAGGCCAGTTCGCCGCCGAGGTGACCGGACTTGCCCGGGGTCTGCTGGCGGCCGGGATCGGCCCGGGCGACCGGGTCGGCCTGATGGCCAGGACCTGCTACGAGTGGACTCTGGTCGACTACGCGACCTGGACCGTCGGCGCGGTCACCGTCCCGGTCTATGAGACATCCTCCGCCGAGCAGGTCGAGTGGATCCTGTCCGACTCCGGCGCCCGGGTCGCGTTCGCGGAGTCAGCCGCGCACGCGGAGACCATCGAGAGTGTCCGACCCGCGCTGCCCGACCTGGAGCGGGTGTGGCTGCTCGCCGACATCGGGTCGGTGGCCGGGGCCGGGGCGAGCGTGCCGGAATCCCAGCTGACCGAGCGGATGGCCACCCGGCGCGCCGACGACCTCGCCACGATCATCTACACCTCGGGCACCACCGGCCGGCCCAAGGGATGCGAGCTCACCCACCGCAACCTGCTGGCCGGGGCGCGTAACGCGGTGGAGGGCGCGCTGGCCGAGGTGTTCGAGGTCGCCGGAAGCTCGACCTTGCTTTTCCTGCCGCTCGCCCACTCCTTCGCCCGGATCATCGAGGTCGGCTGCCTGGAGTCCGGCTCGGTGCTGTCGCACTGGCCGGATGCCGGGACCGTGGCGGAGGCGCTACCGCAGGCCAGGCCGACGTTCCTGCTCGCGGTGCCGCGGGTGTTCGAGAAGGTCTACAACTCCGCCCAGCAGCAGGCCGCGGCCAGCGGGGCGACCAGGCGGATCTTCGCGATGGCGGCCGACACCGCGATCGCCTACAGCCGGGCGCTGGCTACGGCGGAGGGGGCCGGCGCCGGGCTCAGGCTCCGGCACGCCATCTTCGACCGGCTGGTGTACGCCAAGCTACGGGCGGCGATCGGCGGCAAGGTGCGCTACTCGGTCTCCGGCGGGGCGCCGCTCGGGGAGCGCCTCGGGCACTTCTTCCGTGGCGCCGGGCTGACCGTGCTCGAGGGTTACGGCCTCACCGAGACCTCGGCCGCGGCGGTCGTGAACCGGCCGAGCCGCAACAAGATCGGCACCGTCGGCCTGCCGCTGCCGGGCACCAGCGTCCGGATCGCCGACGACGGCGAGATCCTGATCGCCGGGCCCGAGGTGTTCGGTGGCTACTGGCGGAACGAGGCGGCCACCGCCGAGGCGCTGGACGCCGACGGCTGGCTGCGGACCGGCGACATCGGCGCGCTGGACGACGAGGGCTTCCTGTCGGTGACCGGCAGGAAGAAGGAACTGATCGTCACGGCCGGCGGCAAGAACGTCGCACCCGCCGTGCTCGAGGACCGGCTCCGGGCCCATCCGCTGGTCAGCCAGTGCATGGTCGTCGGCGATAACCGGCCGTTTATCGGCTGCCTGATCACCATCGACCCCGAGGCGCTGGAGTACTGGAAGACCCAGCATGGCAAGCCGGCCGCGGCCACCCCGGCCGACCTGGCCGCCGACCCGGATCTGCTGGCCGATCTGCAAGCCGCCGTGGACGACGCGAACAAGGCGGTCTCCCGGGCCGAGTCGATCCGTAAGTTCCGGGTGCTCGGCGCGGACTTCACCGAGTCCAGCGGGCACCTGACCCCGTCCCTGAAGGTCCGCAGGAACGTGGTGACCAAGGACTACGCGGCCGAGATCGAGGCGCTATACCAGCGGGACTGATGACGTCAGCCGGCCAGGATGGCCGACAGCCGGCCGGCCACCAGGTCCCAGCGCCACTCCCGGTCCACCCAGGCCAGTCCCTTCTCGCCCATCGCCGCGGCGCCGGCCGGATCGCTCAGCAGCGCGATGATCCGGCCGGCCAGTCCGGCCACGTCCCGGCCGCCGACCACGAATCCGGTCTCCCCCGGCAGGACGGCGTCCGGCGCGCCGCCGGAGTCACCGGCGATCACCGGCAGGCCGGTCGCCGACGCCTCCAGGTAGACGATGCCGAGCCCCTCCACGTCTAGGCCCCGGCGGCGGGTCCGGCACGGCATCGCGAAGATCGTTCCGGCGTCGTAGCAGGCGGGCAGGTCCGCCGGCGGCACCGGCCCGGCGAAGACGACCGAGTCGCCGACCCCGTTACGCGCCGCGAGCCTGCGCAGTTCCGGCTCATACGGGCCGTCGCCGACGAGCAGCAGCACCGGGCCGGGAATCGCGCCGTTGCTGGCCCTGGCCGCCGCCTGCACCGCAGGCCAGGCCCGGAGCAGGGTGTCCTGGCCCTTGCGCGGAACCATCCTGGACACGCACAGCACCACCGGAACGTCCGGCGCGATGCCCAGCCGCTGCCTGAGCGCCGCTCCCCCGGCGCCGGGCCGGAAGGTCGCGTTATCCACGCCGGGCGTCAGCCTGGCCATCCGCGCGGCGGCGACAGGCGATAGCGCGCGGGCGACCCTGATCCTGAAGTACTCCCCCAGATAGGTGATGACGTCGGTGTTCTCGCCGATCCGGTGCAGCATTGCCCGCGCC
>JAJYTW010000019.1 GCA_021792855.1 Actinomycetes bacterium | reverse complement strand
GGGTGCACGGCCAGGCCGACCGGCTGGGCGTCCCGGTCGCCCCGATTCCCGGCACCAAGCGGGTGAAGTGGCTGGAGGAGAATGTCGGGGCCACCGAGATCAGGCTCACCGACGCCGAGCGAGCGCTGCTCGACCCGCTGGGCGAGAAGGTGGTCGGCGCCAGGTACTGACGCCGGCAGCGACCGGCCAGGGACCGCATCGGCTGGCCGGCCTGGCCGGTTTCAGGCCTGCTGAGCCAGTGCGGGCGCGAACAGTGAGCCCCGGGCCGCGCCCCGGGCGGTTCTGGCGGTCACGATCGCCCACGCGGTGACCAGGCCCAGGTAGGAGGCGGCGGCGACCCAGGCGAACGCGCCGGATCCGCTGTGCAGCGCCAGGCCGGTGGCCGCGGTGACGCAGGTGCCGACCGGGAACGTGAACGACCACCAGGTGAGGGCGAACGGCAGGTGCTCGCGGGCGGCCCGGATGGTTAGCGCCGCCGCGAGGGCGGCCCAGAGGGCTGCGAAGCCCCACACCGGCACGCCGTAGACGATCCCGAACGCGGCGAACGCGGTCGCGTACGGGTCGGGCAGGGCCAGGTGCGCGACCGCGCCAAGCTGGTTGGCCGCGGTGACCGACTGGCCGAGCGGGCCGAGCACGATCCACAGGGTCGGGACCATGACGGCCGGCCCGACCGAGTGCCTGACCAGCCGCAGCCAGATCTGCGGCAGCACCATCAGGGTGGCGAGCAGGCTCA
The DNA here is from genome assembly GCA_021792855.1 of Actinomycetes bacterium. GTDB lineage: Bacteria > Actinomycetota > Actinomycetes > Streptosporangiales > Streptosporangiaceae > Chersky-822. Next base: position 36,017 of record JAJYTW010000019.1, on the reverse strand, counting down.
CGCCGAACATCGCGTAGCAGGCGAGCAGCATGGTCAGCCTGGCCTGGCCGGCCGGGATGTAGGGGACGAGCAGTGCTCCGGTCGCGGCGCTGACCATGGGCGGGACGATAGGCATCAGCCAGCCGCCGAACGCGGCGTCCGAGCCTGCCCCGCCCCTGGTGAACATCAGGTAGGGGACCGCGATGGTGCTGGCTATCCCGGTCAGGGTGCCAGCGGTCCACAGCACGGCGTCAACGGCGACGGCCGCGCCGGTGCCGATCACGGTCGGCCCGAGCAGCAGCGCACCGGCCCCGACGGTCAGCGCGGCCATCGGCGGCGCGCCGTAGAACTGGACCATCACGGGATCAAGCGCGTGGCCCCGGGCCGCGCCGCGGTGCCTGATCAGTTGCACGGCGAAGCCAGCGGTGAGGGTCACCAGCCAGACGGCACAGGCCAGCCAGACCACGGTGGCGAACGCGCGCAGGCCGGGCACCTGTACCGGCAGGGTGGCCGCCGCCGTGGCGACGATGCCGGTGCCCATGACCGAGGCGTACCAGTTGGGCCCGAGGCCGCGGATCAGGCCGGCGGGCCGGCTCAGGTTTCGCGGTGGGCGGCGGCCGGCGGACGATGACGTGCCCGGCGCGATTGGCCGGGCCAGATCTGTGCTCATGAGCCGAGTCTGTGATGATCGGCCGGCCGCCGGTAGCCGTCATGTCCCTGGCAACTCACAACCCAGCCTTGTGGCCGAGGTAGGGTTGACGCGATGCCACTCAGCCCGCACGTGCCCGACCTGACCGCGCTCGACCTGTTCGTCGCCGTCGCGCGGCTGGGCAGCATCGGCGCGGCCGCGCGCGAGGCCGGAATCAGCCAGCAGGCCGCGTCGGCACGGCTCGCCGCGATGGAGGCCCAGGTGGGGACCGCACTGCTGGCCAGGGACCCGCGCGGATCGCGGGTCACCGCGGCCGGGGCACTACTGGCCGACTGGGCCGCCCCGCTGCTCGCGCTCGCGGGCGAACTGGATACCGGCATCGCCAGCCTGCGGCGGGAGCGCGACGCCCAGTTGCGGGTGGCCTCCAGCCTGACCATAGCCGAGCACCTGCTGCCCGGCTGGCTGGTCGCGCTGCGGCGGGACTACGCCGCGCTCGGCCGACCGGGCGCCGAGGTGACGCTGATGGCGACGAACAGCCAGACGGTCGCCGTCCAGGTCGCCGACCGGCTCGCGGACATCGGCTTCGTGGAGGGGCCGGTCCCGCCCCAGGGACTGCGGTCGGCCACGATCGCCAGGGACCGGCTGGTCGTGGTGGTCCCGCCGCGGCATCCCTGGGCGAGGTCCTCCGCCGCCCTGACGGCGGAGGAGCTAGCGTCAACGCCGCTGGTCGAGCGGGAGGCCGGCTCTGGTACCCGGCAGTTCCTGCGCGCCGCCCTCGAGGCGTGCCTGGGGCGGCAGGCGGACCTGGCCGACCCGGCCCTGGCGCTGACCACGACCACCGCGGTCCGCCAGGCCGTGCGGGCCGGGGCCGGCCCGGCCGTGCTCAGCCTGCTCGCGGTAAGGGAGGCGCTGGCCGCCGGGACGCTCGCCGTGGTCCCGGTCGCCGGCCTGGACCTGAACCGCAGGCTGCGCGCGGTCTGGGCGGGCCCGCCGCAGCCGCCAGCGGGACCGGCCAGGGATCTGCTGGCCGTCGCCCGGCGGATCGGCGTGCCCCGCGATCACGTCTGATGCGCCGGACGCGGCCGGCTCAGTCGGTCAGAGCGGCGGCGATGGCGGTCCCGAGCGCCCGGGCGACCGGCGGCGGGAAGGCGTTGCCGACCTGCCGGTAGGCGGCGGTCTTACGGCCGTGGAACCGCCAGTCGTCCGGGAAGCCCTGGAGCCTGGCCACCATCGGCACGGTCAGCCGCGGCGCCGCGTCCGCCGGGAAGTCCGGGCCGGGTGGCGCGTCGGCCACGCCCAGCCCGTCCACGCCGAGCCGGCGCCAGGCCTGCCTGGCCCGGGTCGGTCCGAGGTCCGGCCCGCCGTGCTTCTTGCTTCCCCCCACCAGCGTCGGCGCGATCTGCCCGGCCCGGTCCCGCCACGGCGCCGCGCCCGGCCAGCCGCCCGCCGCCATCAGGTCGGCCAGCACCGCCCCGACGGTGGGCGGCGGCGCCGGGGACGGCTCCGGCCAGGTGAACCGGCCGGCCCACGGTTCCCGGATCGCCACCAGCACGAATCGCGGCCGCAGTTGCGGCACGCCGTGATCGCTGGCCTGGATCAGCTGCCACCAGGCCCGGTAGCCGAGCCTGGCCAGCCGGCCGAGCACCTGGCCGCGGTAGCCGTCGAACCGGGCGGCCGCCAGGCCGCGCACGTTCTCAAGCAGCACCGCGCGCGGCCCGGCCGCCTCGATCATGCGCAGGGCCTGCGGGAACAGGTCGCGGTCGTCGTCGGCGCCTAGCTGGCGGCCGGCGATCGAGAACGGCGGGCACGGCACGCCGCCGGCGAGCAGGTCGATCCCGGCGTAGCCGCGGCCGTCGAGGTTGCGCACGTCGTCCTCGACGATCTTCCAGTCCGCACCCCGATTGATCCGCAGCGTCTCACAGGCGCTGGCGTCGATCTCCACCACCGCCTGGTGCGCGAAGCCGGCCTGCTCAAGTCCGAGCGCCTGGCCGCCGGCCCCGGCGCAGATCTCCACGCTGGTCAGCCGGCGGGCCAGCGTTCCGCCGCCGACCGGGATCACCCTCGCCTGGCCCGGGCGATCAGCCGGCCTGGGTCGAGCGCCGGGGCGGCCAGTGGCTCGCCCGCGTACCCGGCAACGGCGCCGAACCTGCCCGCCCGCCAGTCGCTAGCCGCGGCCTGGATCTCGGCGGGGGTCCGGGCCACGAAGTTCCACCACATCAGCAGCGGCTCGCCCAGTGGCTCGCCGCCGAGCAGCATCAGCGTGGTGCCGGCCGGGGCGGTTAGCGGCACCCGGTCCGGACCGGCCGGCAGGTACAGCAGGCTGCCCGGCGCGAGCGTGGTCCCGGCCGCGCGGGCCCGCCCGCCGGTGACGAAGAGCACGTGCTCGAAGGACGGCTCGACCGGCAGTTCGCCGTCGTGGTCCCTGGCCGCGGAAAGCTCGGCGCCGACAATGGGGGAGAACGCGGTGGCCGGCGAGCGCTGCCCGGCAAGCGAGCCGACCAGCACGGTCGCCGCGAGGCCGCCGATCCTGGCGGTCGGCAGGTCGGCGTGGTGCTCAAAGGCCGGCTCGGCGTGGCGGCTGGCGTCCGGCAGCGCGACCCAGAGCTGGATGCCGTGCAGCAGCGGGTCGTGGTCGGCCGGGGACACCTCTGCGTGCGCGATGCCCCGCCCAGCGGTCATCAGGTTGAGCTGTCCGGGCCGGATCAGCTGCTCGCTGCCCAGGCTGTCGGTGTGCAGCACGTTCCCGGCCAGCAGCCAGGTGACCGTCTGCAGCCCGATGTGCGGGTGCGGCGGCACGTCCATGCCGGCCACGCCGTCCACCGAGGCCGGGCCGTAGTGGTCGATGAAGCACCACGCGCCCACGCTGCGCCGCAGCCGGAGCGGCAGCAGGCGCCGAACCGGCAGCGATCCGACGACGGCCTCGCGTGCCCGCGTGACCTCGTGGCCGTCGTCGGTCACCGGGCGCGCGGTCGCGTCGAGATCCGCGTCAAGCGTGCTCACGCACGTCCCTCCTCACCCGCGCCGTGGCTGCTGGCCCCATTCTGCCGCCGGGAGGTGCCCGGCCGGTGGCGGTTCCCGGGCGGCGGTTCCGGGGCGGTCCGCGGCCCCGGGGCCGGGCAGCCGGCCTCAAGCACCGCGAAGCCCGCCCGCAGCAGCGCGGCGAAGTCGGCGGCCCTGGGCTGCCCATCGGCGGCCTGCCTGGACCGCAGGATCCGGAAGGCGCCGCGGAAGGTGGCCAGCGCCGCCCGGGCGGTGACCGCGACCCACAAGTCGGCGTCTGGCCAGGTCGCGGCCGAGGCCGCGCCTACCTGGCCTCCGGTTGCGGCGAGGCGCTCGGTCAGCACCTCGGCAAGCCGGTCCTCGGACTCGACGAACGCCCTGGCCAGATGGGCGGCTACGGCCGGGTCGAGCGGATCGATGCCCGGCGAGACCGCGCCGAAGACGGCGGCGGATGGCTGGGCGAACACCGCGATCGCCGCCTCGCGGATGGCCGTCAGCGGCGACTCGGCGGCGGGGCGCGCCCGGACCGCGGCCTCGAATTCGCGGAACCGGACGAAGAGGTCGGGCAGCAGCAGGTCTTCCTTGGAGTCGAAGTAGCGAAAGAACGTCCGCTCGGCGACGTCCGCCGCATCGGCGATCTCGCGCACGGTAGTGGCGGCGAAGCCCTGCTCGGCGAATAGTTGCCGGGCGGCGGCGATCAGCGCCTCCCGGGTTTCCTGTTTCTTCCGCTCCCGGCGGCCGGGTACGGCCTGGCCTGTCATGGGAACTACTCTAGGGAAGAACCTGTTTGGCAGCTATGTCAACTGGCAGAGTTGCCATATTTGCCGCCGGGGGCTACGGTGGCGAACTGTCAGTTCTGCCACAAAGATGGAGCGGCGATGTCATCCTCCGCGACGAGCGTCTCTGGCGGCCCGGCACTGGCCGAGGAACCCCCGCGCGGACTGCGCCGGATCGGGGTCGGCGCGGCCAGGCACCCGGTCACCGTGATCGTCTCGTGGCTGGTCGTGCTGGTGGCGCTGTTCATCGGCCAGCACCTGTACGGGGGCACGTACTCCGACAACATCAGCCTGCCGAGCACTCAGGCCCAGGTCGGGGCCAACCTGCTGACGGCGAACGACCCGGCCGCATCCGGGTACGGCGGCCTGGTGGTGCTGCACGCCCCGGTCGGCACCGTGGCCGCCCGGCAGGCCGCCGTCGGCCAGTCCGTGGCGGCGCTGACCAGGCTCCCGCACGTGCTGTCGGCCTCCGACCCGCTCGCGCCGGGATCCCCGGCGCTGTCGGCCGACGGCCGGACCGCCTACATCTCGGTGCAGTTCACCCAGAACCCCAAGACGCTCGGCAGCGGCTACCTCGCCAGCCTGGACCGCGCCACCGCGCCGATGCGCAAGGCCGGGCTGAGCGTCAACTACGGCGGCGGGCTTGACCAGCTGACCAGGCCCAAGCCGACCGACCGAAAGTCCGAGGCGATCGGCTTCGCGGTCGCGCTGATCGTGCTGCTGATCGGGTTCGGCAGCGTGCTCGCCGCGATCATGCCGTTGCTCACCGCGCTGATCAGCGTCGGCATCGCGATCAGCCTGCTCGGCCTGGTCGCGGCCGTCATCACGTTCGGGACGTCCGCGCCGACCCTGGCCGTGATGATCGGCCTGGGCGTCGGGATCGACTACGCGCTGTTCCTGACCACCAGGTTCCGCAGGCTGATCGCCGACGGGATCGACCCGGTGACCGCGGCCGGGCATTCGGTGGCGACCAGCGGCAGCGCGGTGCTGGTCGCCGCTAGCACGGTCTCGGTCGCGATGCTCGGCCTGTACGCCTCCGGCATCACATTCATCGGCCAGCTTGGCCTCGCCGCCGTCTTCGGCGTGGTCACCGCCGCGGCGGGCGCGATCACGCTGGTCCCGGCCGGCCTGGCCCTGGCAGGCCGCCGGATCGATCGGTGGCATGTGCGCAAGCCGGTCTCGGAGAGCAGCGGGACCGGCGACGGCTGGCAGCGCTACGCCCGCCTGGCCGGACGGCTGCCCTGGCTGTTCCTGCTCGCCGGGGTCGGCGTGCTGGTCGTGCTGGCGATCCCGCTGGCCTCGATCAGGCTTGGCCACGTCGGCGACGGCGCCGATCCGCACAGCTACACCGACAAGGTGGCCTACGACCAGATCGCCAGCGCCTTCGGCCCCGGCGCGAACGGGCCGCTCACCGTGGTGATCGACGTCCGGCACGCCAGCAGTCCGCCGAGCGCGATCGCCACCACGGTGGCCGGCCGCCTGGCGACGGTGCCCAACGTGGCGCACGTCTCCCCGCTGCACCCGACCGCCAACCAGGCCCTGCTGGTCGGCACCGTGGTGCCCGCCACCGGCCCGCAGAACGCGGCCACCACGAACCTGGTGCACACGCTGGTGAACCAGACCCTGCCCGACGCGCTGAAGGGCACCGGCGCCAAGGGCTACGTGACCGGGCAGACCGCCGCGTACGTGCAGTTCAGCGACACCATGAGCGCGCGGCTGCCGATCATCATCGCGGTCGTGGTCGCGACCGCGTTCCTGCTGATCCTGAGCGCCTTCCGGAGCCCACTGCTCGCGGTCAAGGCGGCGGTGCTGAACCTGCTGAGCATCGGGGCCGCCTACGGCGTGGTGGTCGCGGTGTTCCAGTGGGGCTGGGGCCGTAGCCTGATCGGGGTCAGCGAGAATGTGCCGATCGAGTCCTACGTGCCGATGATGATGTTCGCGATCGTCTTCGGGCTGTCGATGGACTACGAGATCTTCCTGCTCTCCCGGGTCAAGGAGGCGTGGGACACGACCGCGGACGCGGCCGGTGCGGTCGCCTCCGGACTCGCCGACAGCGGCCGGGTGATCACCTGCGCCGCGCTGATCATGGCCAGCGTATTCATCGCCTTCGTGGGATCCACCGATGTGGTGATCAAGATGCTGGCCGTCGGCCTGGCGGTGAGCGTGCTGATCGACGCCGTGATCGTCCGACTGCTGCTGGTCCCCGCGGTGATGAACCTGCTCGGCCGGGCGGCCTGGTGGATGCCGTCCTGGCTGGACCGGGCCGTGCCCCGGATCCACGCCTGACCGGCCCGGACCCGGATCTGCGAGAATTGAGCCGCCGCGCCCGGACGGCGCGGCGCGGGTGACCAGACCAGGGGGAGTGCTGCCAGGCCATGCATGACGCGCACGAACTGCTTGCCGATCTCAACGCCTCCGGCCGCGAACTGCGGGCCCACATCCCGGAGGTCTACTCGGGGTACGTCCGGATGTCATCCGGCGCCATGGGCGACGGCGCGCTGTCCGCCGCCATGAAGGAACTGATCGCGCTGGCGATCGCGGTCACCAGGGAATGCGACGGGTGCGTGGCCTCGCACGCCCGGGGAGCGGCCCGCAAGGGCGCGACCGAGCAGGAGGTCGCCGAGGCCCTGGGCGTGGCGATCATGATGAACGGCGGGCCTGGGACGGTGTGGGGGCCGCGGGCGTTCGACGCCTTCCGGGAGTTCGCAGCGCCGCGGCAGGACGCCCCGCCCGGCCAGGGCTGAGTCGCAACCAGTCGGAACGCGCCGCTGGCCCGGGCCGGCGAAGGCCGGCCCGGGCCAGCGGGAGACCAGGCGGCGACGCCGCCCGCCGTGCCTACCCGACCAGCGTCTTGACCGACGCCGCGAGTTGCGCCAGGCCCTTCTTCGCATCGGCGAAGAACATGGACGTCTTCGGGTTGGTATAAAGCTCGTTGTCGATTCCGGCGTAGCCGTGGCCCATCGACCGCTTGATCACGATCACCGACTTGGCCGCGTCCACATCCAGGATCGGCATGCCCGAGATCGCCGTGCCCGGCCGCCGCGCCGCCGGGTTGGTGACGTCGTTGGCGCCGATCACCAGGGCCACGTCGGTCCTGGCGAACTCCGGGTTGACCTCGTCCATCTCCTTCAGCAGCGGATACGGCACGTTGGCCTCGGCCAGCAGCACGTTCATGTGGCCGGGCATCCGGCCCGCCACCGGGTGGATCGCGTAGCTCACGTCCACGCCGCGGGACTCGAGCAGATCGGCCAGTGCCGCCACCTCGTGCTGCGCCTGGGCGGCGGCCAGGCCGTAACCGGGGACGATGATCACCTTGCTGGCGTAGGCAAGCTGGATCGCGGCGTCGTCCGCGGCGATCGACTGAACGCTGGCGCCCTCGGCGCCGACCACCGCGGCCGCGGTGTCGCCTGACCCGAACCCGCCCAGCATGATGTTGCCGATCGAGCGGTTCATCGCGTCGGCCATCAGCTTGGTGAGGATTCCGCCGGAGGCGCCGACCAGGGCGCCCGCGATGATCAGGCCGGTGTTGTTGATGACGAACCCGGCCATCGCCACCGCGGTGCCGGTGAACGCGTTCAGCAGGGAGATCACGACCGGCATGTCCGCGCCGCCGATCGGCATCACCATCGAGATGCCGAAGACCAGAGCGGCGATGATCACCACGATCAGGCCGATCATGCTCGGCGAGACGATGATGTAGATGCCCACGCCGACGGCAACCGCCGCGAGCAGCACGTTGACGACCCGCGCGCCCGGGAACGAGACCGGTGCGGAGGTGATCAGGCCTTGTAGTTTCCCGGCCGCGATCACCGATCCGGAGAAGGTGACCGATCCGATGATCACGTCGAGCAGGGTGGTGATCGAGGTCGCGGCCGCGATGTGCGATCCGGCCGACATGTAGTCGGAGACCGCGACCAGCGCGGCCGCGCCGCCGCCGACCGCGTTGAAAACGCTGACCAGTTGCGGCATCGCGGTCATCTTCACCGACCGGGCCATGTACAGGCCGATGCCCGCACCGATCAGGCCGCCGGCCAGCAGCACGATCCAGCCGGTCACGCTGATCAGGTTGTCGTGGATGACCAGGGCGAAGGTGGCGGCGATCGCCGCCACCATCCCGGCGGTGGAGACCTGGTTGCCGCGCCGGGCGGTGGCCGGGGTGTTCATCAGGTGCAGGCCGAGCACGAAGCAGGAGGCAGCCGCGAGGTAGATGAGCTGGATGATGGTGTTGAACGTGCCGGTCATGCCGATGCCTTACCGTTCGCGCTCGGATCGGCGGCCGGTGCCGGCCGCCGCTTGAACATCTTGAGCATCCGCTCGGTCACCGCGTAGCCGCCGACCACGTTCATCCCGGCGAACACCATCGCGACGAACCCGATGATGTACCCGGCGACGTTGTTCGACTGGGCCACGACCAGCATCGCTCCCGCCAGCACGATGCCGTGGATCGCGTTGGCCGCTGACATCAGCGGCGTGTGCAAGGTGGCTGGCACCTTGCTGATGACCTCGAAGCCCACCCACAGGCTGAGCACGAAGATGATGAAGTCTGTCAGCAGCATGGAGGTTCCCTTGCTCAGTCGCCCGCGGGCTGGTTCGCCAGGGCCGGGTGCACCACGGCGCCGCCGTGCGCCACGACCACCCCGGCGACCAGGTCGTCGTCTAGGTTCACGGTGAAGGCGCCGTCGCTGACCATGTAGGTCAGCAGCGAGCTGATGTTGCGCGCGTACATCGTGGACGCGGCCGCCGCCATGGTCGACGGCAGGTTCTCAGCGCCGATGATGGTGACGCCGTTCTCGGTCACGATCGTCTGGCCGGCCACCGAGCCCTCGACGTTGCCGCCGAGCGCGCTCGCGCCCATGTCGACCAGCACCGAGCCGGGTGCCATCGACTTCAGCGCGTCGCCGGTGACCAGCACCGGCGGCCTGCGGCCGGGCACCTGGGCCGTGGTGATCACGACGTCGTGCCTGGCGATGTGGCCGGCGAGCTCGGCCTGCTGGGCGTCGCGTTCTTCCTCGGTCAGGGCCCGGGCATAGCCGCCGGTCCCGGCCGCCGAGCTGACCGAGGTCAGCTCGATGAACGTGCCGCCGAGCGACTCGACCTCGGTCTTGGTCTCCGGCCGGACGTCATAGGCGCTCACCACGGCCCCGAGCCGCCGCGCGGTGCCGATGGCCTGCAGTCCGGCGACACCGGTGCCCAGGATCAGCACCTTGGCGGGCCTGGCGGTCCCGGCGGCGGTGATCAGCAGCGGGAAGAACCGGCCGAACTCCGCGGCCGCGAGCAGCACGGCCTTGTAGCCGGCGATATTGGCCTGCGAGGTCAGCGCGTCCATCGGCTGGGCGCGGGACAGCGTGCGCGGGATCAGGTCCAGGCTGACCACGGTCGCTCCGGCCTCGGCAAGCTGGGCGACCAGCGCCGGATCGGTGAGCGGCGCGAGCAGGCCGAAGATCGCCTGGCCCGGCCGCAGCCTGCTGATGAGGCTGGCATCGGGCCGGCCGACCATCAAGATGGCGTCCGCCTCCGCTAGCTGATCGGCTGCCACCACCGTCGCGCCGGCCTCGGAGTAGGCGTCGTCGGGCAGGAAGGCGCCCTCCCCGGCCCCGGATTCGACCAGAACCTCGTGACCTGCGGATCGCAGCTTGGCGACCGCCTCGGGGACGAGCGCCACGCGACGCTCGCTCGGGCCGGTCTCCCTGACTACGGCAACCTTCATGGGGGCAACCTCACTCCGGCGGGCTCGCGTGACATCGGCATGGGCGTGGCCCCGGCCGGGCGGGGCCAGCCAGCACAGTTTCCCAATTATGGACCATACCCGTCAGGCAGATTCTCTCGCCGATGCCGGACGGCGGCGTAAGGACTTTGGGCTGTCTTCGGCCGGGCAAAGGTCCCTGCCGATCATCCGGTTTCCGGCGTAACCGCGCCAGATGCCGGTGCCGGCCGGCCCGGTCGATCCGGACGGCCGCGTCCTCGCCGGGCGGAGTCGGTGCCGGCCGGCCCGGGCGGGTTTGCGAGAGTAGCAGAGATGACAGCGCGCGATCCGGCCGGAGACCGGCGGGAACCCGAGGCGACCGCGGATGCCGTGATGGCCGCCCGGTTGCGCGACGTGCACCGGATGCTGGCCGAGATCGACATCGATCCCGATGCGCGAATTCGGCTTCATCTGCGCTTCATGGCGATCTGCGCGTCATTGAAAATTCCCGGTGCCAGCGCCGACCGGTGCGCCCGGCGACTGGACCGGCTAGTGGGCGACGCCGCGAGTGAAAACCGGCGTCGCGTGGGTAGGGATCAGTAGCGGGTGCCGGGTGCTGTGGCGCCGGTGTTTGCGCATCGCGACGGCACCTTTTATTACTGAATTACTGGTAGTGGCGGTTGCGACACGGCCGTTTTATTGGGTAAGTGATTGTGCGACGCCGCCGCATAGCCTAATTTCAGGCAGGTCAGAGGTCGCGAAACCCCGGCGGTAATGCGCCCGGTCCGCGCGGCCTCCCCGATGGGGACTTCAGGAGTGAGGGAAATGAACAAGCGCGACCTGATCGATGCGATTTCGGGCCGGTTGGGGGATAAGAAGACCGCGACCGAGGCCGTGAACGCGGTTCTGGACACGATCCAGAGCGCTGTCGCCCAGGGCGACAAAGTAGCGATTACCGGGTTTGGGGTATTCGAGAAGAGCGACCGTCCTGCCCGTACCGCGCGGAACCCGGCCACCGGCGCGACGATCAAGGTGCCGAAGACCTCGGTTCCCAAGTTCCGTCCCGGCGCGGACTTCAAGGCCCTGGTCAACGGCGAGAAGAAGGCGTCCGCGGCCAAGAAGTGACCAGATGACGGCGGCGGGCGGCGCGGGGCACCGCCCGCCGCCGTCATGTCCGGGCCGGCTAGCGCAGGCCGCGGGGTCGGACCAGGGCGGTCTGGAGCAACCGGTCGATCAGTTCCGGGAACGGCAGACCGGTAGCCTCCCACATCTTCTGAAAATAGGATGTTGGCGACATTCCTGGAAATGTATTGATCTCGTTGATCAGGATCTGCCCGTCGGCGGCATAGAAAAAGTCCACTCTGGCGAGTCCCTCTGCCGAGACGGCGGTGAAGGCATCGGCCGCCATCGCCCGGATGGCCGCCGTGTCCGCGGCCGGGATGGGCGCGGGGATGAGCATCCCGCTGGCCTGGTCGAGGTACTTGGCCTCGAAGTCGTAGAAGTCCTCGCCGCCGTCCAGGCGCAGTTCGCCAGGCAGGCTGGTGTCCGGTGGCGCCCCGTCGATGCCCTGCAGGACGGCGACCTCGACCTCCCGGCCGTCGATCGCGGCCTCGACCAGCACCTTGGGGTCATACCGCCGGGCCAGTTCGATCGCCTCGGCAAGCTCGCCCGGATCCCGTGCCTTAGAGGTGCCGAGGCTTGAACCGCCGCGGGCCGGCTTGACGAACAGTGGCCAGCCGAGGGCGTCGAGTTCCGCGGCCAGGCGGCGCTGGCCGGCGGTCGACTCGGCGGCCGGCGGCCAGTCTTGCTCCCTGACCACCGCGTGCGGTCCGACCGGCAGTCCGCGCGCGGCGAAGATCAGCTTCATGTACTCCTTGTCCATGCTGACCGCGCTGGCCAGCACGCCGGCCCCGACGTAGGGCACGCCCGCCATCTCCAGCAGGCCCTGGATGGTGCCGTCCTCGCCGTACGGTCCGTGCAGCACCGGCAGCACCAGATCCACGTCGCCGAGCACGTGCGGGATGTGCCCGGGGGAACTGGCGACCACCGCCGAACCTGGCTGGAATGCCCACGGCACCACCTGGGCGTCTGGCTTGGCGACCGAGTCGACGGTGGGTAGTTCGCCGCCGGTGATGGCGAGCCTGGACGGGTCGTCGGCGACCTGGAGCCAGGTGCCCTCCGTGCTGATCCCGATCGGGATGACCTCGTACTTCTCCCGGTCGATGACGCGCAGCACGTTGCCCCCGCCGAGGCAGGAGATGGCATGTTCGGGGCCGCGGCCCCCGAACACCACGGCCACCCGGATCTTGCGGTCGCCGGTATTACGTTCGTCCTGCACGGTGCCTCCCCGTCCGCGGTGATCTAGCGCCGGCCGAGCGAGTCAAGCGCGGCCATCGCGTCGGCCAGCAGGTCCTCGCCGTCCTCCAGGCCAATCGAGAACCGGACCGACGCCGGGTCGATGCCGCCCGCGGCCAGCGCCGCGTCGTCAAGCTGCCGGTGCGTAGTCGAGGCTACGTGGCTGACCTTGGTATGGGTACCACCCAGCGAGGTCGCCACGCTGGCAAGCCGGAGACGATCGGCGAACGCCTGACCGGCCTCCCGGCCGCCATAGGGCGCAACCGTGACGATTGCGCCGAACCTGGTGCCCTCCGGCCCGGCGTCGAACTGACGCCGGGCGATCTCGTGGCCGGGATGGTCGGCGAGGCCGGGGTAGTAGACCGTGCGCACGGCGGGATGCCTGGCCAGGGCGGCGGCGAACATCTGGGCAGTGGCGCTCTGCCGCCTGACCCGCAGCGGCAGGGTCTCCAGGCCGCGCCGGAGCAGGTAGGAGTCGTCCGGGCCGAGCGAGCCGCCGGTGTCGATCCGGGTCCGCCGGATGGCGGCGATCAGTTCCGGGTGCCCGGTGACCACACCGCCGGTGACGTCGGAGTGACCGCCGAAGTACTTGGTGGCCGAGTGCAGCACGAGATCAGCCCCGTGCTCAAGCGGCCGGCAGATCACCGGCGGGGCCAGGGTGGAGTCCACCACCAGCAGCGCCCCGGCCTCGTGCGCCAGCCGGGACAGCGCGGCGAGGTCGGCGACTGCGACGGTGGGATTCGCCAGCGTCTCCGTGTACACGATCGAGGTTCCCGGCTGCAGCGCGGCGTGCACCTGGGCCAGGTCAGTCATGTCGACGAACTCGGTGTGCACGCCGAAGTTGGCGGCCACGTTGCGGAGGAAGCTGTACGTACCGCCGTAGAGGGCGGTCGGCGCGACCACGCGGGTCCCGGCCCGGCAGAACGCCCAGAACACGGTCGAGATCGCGGCCATGCCCGAGGCGAACGCCTGGGCGCTGACCTGATAGGCGAGGTTCACGCCCTCCAGCGATGCCACGGCCGAGCAGAACGCCTCCACCGTGGGGTTATCGATCCGGCTGTAGCTGAACCCCGACGTGCCGTCGGCCAGCACCGACGCGTACTCAGCGCTGGAGGAGAACGCGAACGCGGCGGTGCGATAGATGGGCGTGGTTAGGGACCGCTGGGGCACCTGCGGTGGCGGCGGCAGGTGCACGGACCGGGTGTTCTCGCCAGGCCGGCGCGCCTGCTCAAGCGGCCCGGGCTGGGCTGCGGCGGTGTGGCTGAGACCTGCCGGCGAGCCCGGCACGGCCGGCCCGGGTGGCACCGCGCTCTGGGCAGCCTGCCGGGAGGACGCAGGCGGACCTGGGACCGGTCGCAGGGGTGACTGGGCGCCGCGGGCTGCCCCGGCCGGGTAGCTCCCTGGCTGGGCCGGGTACGGGGAGGACTCCGGCTGCCGCGCGGCGCGCGGCGGTTGGGTACCGGGAAGCGGATCAGCGGCGTGCGGCAGTTCCGGCCGTCGGCCCTGGTCCGTGGCGTGCGGCGCTTCGATCGCCCGCAACGGCCCCGGCCGGCCAGGCAGGTCGGCGGGCGGTGGCATCGAGGATGGCCGGGGGTTGTCCGGCCGTCGGCCGGTCGCCCTGCTGTCCGAGCGCCATGCGGGCGGGCCGAGCCTGGGGTCCGGCTCGTATCGCGGGTCGGCCCGCAGTTGCGGGTCCGGTTCGTGCCTCGGTCCGGCCTGAAGCCGCGGGTCCGGCGCCAGCCGCGGATCGGTCGCCAGCCTGGGGTCTCTGGGGTCGGTGATGCCGGGGTCGGTTCCAAGCGGGTCGCCGCCAGCCTGTCCGCCAGGCGGGCGGCCCTGACGACGGCCTGTGTCGGCGCGGCCGCCCGCCCGGTACGAGTCGTCCGGTTGCCGGGGATCGTCCTCGGGCCAGCGATCGGCGGCGGGCCGTCGCGTGGTTCCGCCGCGGCGATCGGCATCCGCACCGCGATCGGCATCTCTGGCCGACCCCGTGGCCCGGCCGCCCTGGCTGGATCGCCCGCTGGCGCCGGAACTGCCGGAACCCGAACTGGCCGAGCCCGTACTCGCACGGCCGGAGCCACGTCCGCCGTGGCCGGAACCTAGGCCGTCCCGCGGCCAGGAGCCCTCGCCCCAGTGGTCCTCGGGCCAGGAGTCTTCCAGGTTCCGCTCGGAGGGCCAGGATCGCTCGGCACGCCAGGAGGATGAGTCATCGGGTACCTCCACGTCCGGCCAGGAATCCGGTCGGCGAACGGCGGGCTTGTCGTCCTGCGGCCAGGACTGGCCGGGCCAGGAGTCATCGGACCGCAGATCATCAGGCCAGGACGCGTCGGTCGATGAGTCCTCGGACCAGAAGTCGTCCGAGCGCTGTGCGCTCGCGTTTCGGGGGGAACGGGACCTGGACCGGGACCGGGGCGCGTCATTGCCGCGTCGGTCCTGCGGCCGAGGCCATCGGTCAGACGCCATAACGCTCCGGCTTTGCTGAGCGGCTGGCGAGCATCTGGGCCGCTTCACCGACGTCCAGGCCGTCGTACATGACCGCCGCGACCACCTCGGTGATCGGCATCTCAACCGAGCGGCTTGCCGCCAGCTCAAGTACGGATTTCGATGATTTCACGCCTTCGGCCACCTGATTAGTATTGGCCATAACCTCAGCCATCGGGACGCCTCGGCCAAGCTTCTCCCCAAAGGTCCTGTTCCTGGACAGCGGGGAGGAGCAGGTCGCGACCAGATCTCCCATCCCCGCCAGCCCGGCGAAGGTGTGCTGGTCCGCGCCGAGTGCGGCGCCCAGGCGGGCGGTCTCGGCCAGGCCGCGGGTGATCAGCATCGCCCGGGTGTTGTCGCCCAGGCCCATCCCGACGGCGATCCCGACCGCCAGCGCGATCACGTTCTTCACCGAGCCGCCAAGCTCGCAGCCGATGACGTCGGGGTTCGTGTACGGGCGGAAGTAGCTGGTGTGGCAGGCACGCTGGAGCCGCTCGGCGGTGTCCGGGTTGGTGCAGGCGACGACGGTCGCCGCGTATTGCCGCTCGGCGATCTCATGGGCCAGGTTCGGGCCGGTGATGACGGCGATCTGGCCGGCGGGCCGGCCGGTCACTTCGGCGATCACCTCGGTCATCCGCTTGTGAGTCCGTAGTTCGATGCCCTTGATCAGGCTCACCAGCGTCGCGCCCGGCGGGATCAGCGGGGCCCAGCGCTCCAGGTTCTCCCGCAGGCTCTGCGAGGGGACCGCGAAGACCACGGTGTCGGCGCCGTCCATGGCGACCCGCGGATCGGCGGTGACGCCGAGAGCGTCGGGAAGCGTCGTACCCGGGAGGTAGTCCGTGTTCTGTCGGCTGGCCAGTATCCGAGCGGCCTGGTCCGGCCCGCGGCACCACAGCACGGTATCGGTCCCCGCGTCGCACAGCACCTGGGCGAACGTGGTGCCCCACGTTCCGCCCCCCATCACGGCGGTCGTCACGGCCCGGCTTCCTCGCCTGGCTCGGTACGCGTGCCCGCGGTCCCGTCCGCGGCGGCGCCCGGATCCTCGGCCGACGCGGCGCCCGCCTGGCCGGCGGCCTGCTGCCGGGCAAGCTGGCGTAGCTGCCGGCGGGCAACCGCGGGATGGTACGGCTTCTCCGGCGGGACCTCACCGCGCAGCGTGCCGAGCTGCGCGGTGACCTGGGCCATGATCTTGTCGGTCGCCGCGCGGAGCGTCGCGTTGTCGAGCGGCTTGCCCTCGAACTCGGCCAGGTCGACCGGCGGTCCGGCGATGACATGCACGGTCTTGCGCGGCAGCAGACGCGGCCGGAAACTGCCGTACGGCAGGATGTCCTGTGCCCCCCAGTGCGCGACCGGGATCACCGGGACCCCGGTCGTCAGAGCCAGCCTGGCCACCCCGGTCCGAGAGACCATCGGCCACAGGTCGGGATCGCGGGTGACGGTGCCCTCGGGGTAGAAGATGACGCACGCGCCGTTCCGGAGGCCGATCTCGGCGTCCCTGAGCACCAGGGCAGCGTCTGCCTGGCCGCGGTGCACCGGCAACTGGCCGAATCTGGTCATCAGGTACCCGAGCACCTTGACGTCGAAGAGCGAGGATTTCGCCAGGAAGGTGGGGTACCGGCCGGCCTGGTCGCAGAACAGCGAGACGGCGAGCACGTCCGCGTAGGACAGGTGGTTGACCGCGACGATGGCGCCGCCGGTCTGCGGGAAGTTCTCCTGGCCCCGCCAGTCGTGCTTCATCAGCGCCCGGATCGTCGGGCGCAGGATGATCTTCGACACGTTGCGCCAGGCGTTCGAGTAGCTGCCGTCCGCGCGCTTGCTCATCTGTGCACTCTCCCGCACCTCATGGTGCCAGTCTGCTCGCTCACCCGGACCAGTGTCGGGGCAAGATCGGATGTTATGGCACCCGATACCTTGCTGGCCTGGTCGGTGGTGATTCCCGTTAAGCAGCTTGCCCACGCGAAGTCACGGCTAGCCGAACTGCCCGACCCAGACCGGCGGGCGCTTGCGCTCGCGATGGCCGCCGACACGGTAGCCGCGGCCGTCCGTTGCGACCTGGTGGCGGCGGTCGTGGTCGTCACCGACGATCCGCTGGTGCGGGCCACCGCCCAGGATCTCGGCGCCGAGGCAATACCTGACCTGCCGCGAGCCGGGCTGAACCCGGCGCTGATCGCGGGGGCCGAGCATGCGGCCGGCCGCCGGCCAGGTCACGGCCGGGCCGCGCTCACGGCCGACCTGCCGGCGCTCGCGCCGGGCGACCTGGCCGGCGCGCTGACGGCGGCCGCTGCCACCGACCGGGCCTTCGTCCCCGATGCCGCCGGGACCGGGACGACGCTGTACGCGGCCCGGCCGGAAGCCGAATTCGACCCCCAGTTCGGGCCGATGTCGCGCGACCGGCACCGGCGCTCCGGGGCAACCGAGCTGATCTGGCCGGTCGATAGCGGCCTGCGGCGCGACGTGGACACCCTCGCCGACCTGCGGCGCGCGGCAGCCATCGGACTCGGCCCGCTGACTGCGGCCTGGTCCGGCTAGCCGCACCAGGCCGCAGTCACGCCCGGCTAGATGTGGACGATCGGGCAGGTGAGCGTGCGGGTGATGCCGACCACGGACTGGATCCTGGCCACCACCAGCTTGCCCAGGTCGTCTACGTTGTCGGCCTCGGCGCGCACGATCACGTCGTACGGGCCAGTGACGTCCTCGGCCTGAGTTACGCCGGGAATGCCTTCGATCGCCGACGCGACCTCGGCGGCTCTCCCGACCTCGGTCTGGACGAGGATGTAAGCGTGAACCATGTCCGCCCTCCCGGTCAGCATTGTGACGGCAACGCTACCGTAGGGACCGTCAGCCGGTGCGACAGGCTAGCGCCGGCCGTTCCGGCAGTCGCGGACAGGCCGGCGTGGTGACCGGCCAGAGCCGGCGGGAGGCCGTCATCACGATCGCGGAACTTGGCGAGTTTGGCCTGATCGCCGCCATAGCGGAACGGCTGCCGGGCGGTCCGGACCTGATCCTCGGGGCCGGCGACGACGCTGCCGTGCTGCGGGCGCCGGACGGGCGCGTGGTCGCGACCACCGACATGCTCATCGAGGGCAGGCACTTCCGCCGGGACTGGTCCGCGGCCGCTGACATCGGGCGGCGGGCCGCCGCCAGGAATCTCGCCGACGTGGCCGCGATGGGCGCCCGGCCGACCGGACTTCTGGTCGCGATGGCCCTGCCCGGCGATCTTCCGGTGGACTGGGCTCTGGCCGTCGTGGACGGCATCGCCGGAGAGTGCGCGAGGGTCGGGGCCGCGGTCGCCGGGGGCGATATCAGCGGCGCCGACCTGGTCATGCTGGCGGTGACGGCACTCGGGGATCTGGCAGGCTCGCCGCCGGTCACCAGGGCGGGGGCGCGGGCCGGGGACGTCGTCGCGGCGACCGGAACGCTCGGATCGGCGGCGGCGGGCCTCGCACTGCTCGAGGCGGTCCGGGCCGGCCGGGCCGGGCCCGTTCTGCTCGACCGCCCCGACCTGGCCGGCCTGCTCGGCGCGTACCGGGCGCCCGACCCCCCGTACCTGGCGGGACCGCAGGCGGCGCAGGCCGGCGCCACGGCACTGATCGACATAAGCGACGGCCTGATCGCCGACCTGGCGCATCTGGCCGGGGCGAGCGGGGTGAGCCTGGACATCTCGGCGGACCGCGCCGCCGCCGCACCGCTGGCCCGGCCCGCTGCGCTGCAGGCGGCGGCCGCTGCGATCGGCGCGCCGGACTGGATATCGTGGGTGCTGGCCGGCGGCGACGATCACGCCCTGGCCGCGACGTTCCCCCCGGACCACGCGGTGCCGCCAGGCTGGACTGTGATCGGCTCGGCCTGGCCCGGCAGCGGAGTCACGCTCGACGGGCGAACCTGGGCGGCCAGTGGCGGGTGGGAACATTTCCCACGGTGAGGTTACTCTGCGCGGAAATCACTCTTGGTAACAGAACCATTTCTGAATGTCATCTCCCAATCATCGGTGCCGCTTGGTATAACCGCACTGATGCTGCATCGAAGGCACAGCCGCCCACGTCACCGGGCGCCGCGACATGGTCAGTCGGCGGCGCGGGATGTCGTCGCGCGCGCCAGCGGGCCGGACCCTGTGGCGTCCACGGCGGCCGCGCTCCGGGCCGGACGGCGCCAGGAGTACCGCCGGGCCCTCGGCGGGGTTCTGATGACACCGTGGTTCGCGATGGCCGTGGGACTGCTCACGGCGGCTTCGCTGAGCCTGGTCATGCCCGATGCCGCGCTGACCTTCCCGCAGGCGACCAGCAGGGTGTGCGCCACGGATATGTGCCCGGCGCCGACAGTCCCGCCGGCGAGCACTGCCGGGGCCGGGCTGCCGAGCGGCCGGGCGCGGCTCGCACCGTCCCGGGTGCCCGCCGCGTCGAGCGGGACGCCGACCCTGCCGCCGGGCCCGGTAGCGACGCTGCACTACGGCCGGCTGCCGAACTACGCTGCGGGCGCGCGCGACGCGGGACACCTATTCCTGGCCCTGATCGTGATCGTTGCCAACGCCCGGCTGACGCCGTGGAACCTTCGATTCCGGCTGCCCGGCACCCGGGTCACGTGGATAGCCGGCGCCATGGGTTGGCACGTCGACGGCACGGGAACGGTCGTGGTGCGCGGCGCGCCGATGCAGTGGGCGCGGTCCGACGGTAGGCAGGCCAAGCTGGTGATCTTCGGCATCGGCCGGCCGCGGTGGCCGACGGGGTGCGTCTTCGACAACGTCGGCTGCCGATTCGTCGCGCTGACCAGGGCCGAGCGCGGTGGCGGCGGCAGTCCCGGGCCGCAGCCTGGGCGCCAGCCCCATTCGCGTTAGCCGCACTAGGCCAGCGTCCGCACGCCTCCAGGCTCCGCCTAGGCTGATGAGCATGAGCGCAACCCCGCCGCGGGTCCTTGCCATCGCCGGATCGGACTCCGGCGGCGGCGCCGGGATCCAGGCCGATCTGAAGACCATGCTCGCCCTCGGCGTGCACGGCATGACCGTGGTCTGCGCCGTGACCGCGCAGAACTCGGTGGGCGTGCAGGGCTACTGGGAACTGCCGACCGAGGCGGTGACCGCCCAGATCGACTCGGTTCTCGGTGACATCGGGGCGCAGGCGATCAAGACCGGCATGCTTGCCTCGGCGGCCATTGTGTCGGCCGTGGCCGAGTCGCTGGCTGGGTACCCGGCGCCGCTCGTGGTCGATCCGGTAGCCGTTTCCAAGCACGGCGACGCACTGCTGGCGGGCGGGACCCTCGAAGCGGTCACGTCCAGGCTGCTGCCGCTGGCCACGGTGGTCACGCCGAACCTGCTGGAAGCCGAGTTGCTGACCGGTCTGACCATCACGGATGAGCCGGGAATGCTGGCCGCGGCCAGGAAGATCGCCGACTTCGGGGTCCGCTGGGTGCTGGTCAAGGGCGGCCACCTGCCCGGTAACCCGGTTGACCTGCTGGTCGGGGATGGGCAGGTGCTCCGGTTCCCCGGACGGCGCATCGCGAGCAGGCACACCCATGGAACGGGGTGCACGCTAGCGTCGGCGATCGCCTCGCATCTCGCGCTTGGCGAGAGCGTGCCGACGTCCGTTGAACTGGCGAAGGAATACGTCACCGGCGCGATCGACGGCGGCTTCCCGCTGGGCGCGGGCATCGGACCAGTCGATCACGCCTGGCGGATCCGGCAGCCGGTCGGCTAGCCCGCAGGCGGCGGGCCGGGCAACAGTGCGGACCGGCGATGCACGACCAGCGGATGCTGGCCGGCCAGGAGCCGGCCAGCCCGGGTCAGCGCGCGACCTTGCCCGCCTTGATGCAGGACGTGCAGACGTTCAGCCGCTTCGGCGTTCCGTCCACCACGGCGCGGACGCGCTGAATGTTCGGGTTCCAGCGACGCGGGGTGCGGCGGTGCGAGTGCGACACGTTGTTGCCGAAGCCCGGCCCCTTGCCGCACACATCGCAGACGGAAGCCACGGGATCGCTCCATTGGTGGTAGTCAGATGGGTCATCGAGCCGGTCAGTCCCGGCCCGGTCGGCCTAGGATATCCGACCGGGCCGCCGTGGTGCGAGTCGGTCTGCTATGACGGCGGTATGCCGACTGCCAGCATGCCCTCCTCGGCCGGGCCGGGGCCGTTCCCATGGCCCTGCTAGCCGATCCGCTCCGGCCGGTGGTCGGGGACAAGGCCGCCAAGCGGCTGGCCGGGCTGGGATCCGGCCTGCACACGGTCGGTGACCTGCTCGGCTACTACCCGCGCCGGTACGAGACCAGGGGTGAACTCACCGACCTGGCCTCGCTGCGCGACGGGGAGCACGTCACCGTCCAGGCGGTGATCGCCTCGGTGGCGACGCGGCGGATGCGGAACCGGCAGGGGACCATTCTCGAGGCGGTGGTCACCGACGGCCGGGGCCGCCTGACGCTGACGTTCTTCGGCAAGGGCAGGCAGGACTGGCGGGAGCGCGAGCTTGCCCCGGGCCGGGCCGGCCTGTTCTCCGGCCAGGTGTCGACGTTCCGGGGCAAACGCCAGCTCTCGCACCCGGAGTACGAGCTGCTCGGCTCCGGCGAGGACGGCGCCGAGCGGGCCATCGAGTACGCCTCGGAGCTGATCCCGATCTACCCGGCCAGCGCCCAGATCTCGTCCTGGCAGATCGCCGACTCGGTCCGGCTCGCCCTCGCGGCGATCGACCTGGACGGCGACCCGATGCCCGCGCCGATCCGGGCACGGCACCGGCTCTGCGGGTATGAGCAGGCACTGCGCGGTGTGCACCGACCGGCGGACGAGGCCGAGCTTGGCCGGGCCATCCGTCGGCTGAAGTGGGACGAGGCGTTCATGCTGCAGGTCGTGCTCGCCCAGCGGCGGCGGCTATCGGCCGAGTACGTCGCACAGCCGAGGCCCGAGGTGGGCGGCGGCCTGCTCGCCGAGTTCGACCGGCGCCTGCCGTTCACGCTGACCGGGGGCCAGCGCGACGCGGGCGCCACCATCGCAGCCGACCTGGCCAGCGACCATCCGATGCACCGGCTGCTCCAGGGAGAGGTCGGGTCCGGCAAGACCCTGGTCGCGCTGCGGGCGATGCTGCAGGTGGTGGATGCGGCCGGGCAGGCAGCGCTGCTCGCCCCGACCGAGGTGCTCGCGCAGCAGCACCACCGCTCGATCAGCCAGTTGCTCGGGCCGCTCGCGATGGCCGGTCAGCTCGGCGGCGCCGAGCACGCCACCACGGTCGCGCTGCTGACCGGGTCCATGGGCACGGCCGCCCGCCGCCGGGCGCTGCTCGCGGCCGCCTCGGGCGAGGCCGGGATCGTGATCGGCACGCACGCGCTGCTCACCGAGCAGGTCCAGTTCGCGGACCTGGGGCTGATCGTGATCGACGAGCAGCACAGGTTCGGCGTCGAGCAGCGTGAGGCGCTGCGGTCGAAGTCGGCCAGCGGCCGGCCGCACGTGCTGGTGATGACCGCGACGCCGATCCCGCGCACGGTCGCGATGACGGTCTTCGGCGACCTCGAGGTCACGGAGCTTGCCGAGTTGCCGGCCGGCCGGTCCCCGATCGCGACTCACGTCGTGCCCGCTGAGCGCAAGCCGCATTTCCTGGCCCGGGCCTGGGAGCGGGTCAGCGAGGAGGTCGCGGCGGGCAGACAGGTGTACGTCGTGTGCCCGCGGATCGGCGGAGAGGCCGATCCCGGGGATGCTGCCGCCGGGGACACTGCCGCCGGGGACACTGCCGCCGGGGACACTGCCGCCGGGGACACTGCCGCCGGGGACGCCGGCACCGGGGACCGGGGCGCGGGTGGCCGGGGCGACTATGACGGGTACGGCGATGACGGCCGCGGCGATGACGCTGAGCAGGAGGCCGCCCGACGGCCCGCGCTGGCCGTCACGGACCTGGCTCGCGACCTGGCTTCGGGGCCGCTGAGCAGCCTGCGGCTGGCGGTGCTGCACGGTCGGCTGGCGGCGGAGGAGAAGGACCGGGTCATGCTCGCGTTCGCTGACGGGCAGGTAGACGTGCTGGTGACAACCACGGTGGTCGAGGTTGGCGTCGACGTGCCGAACGCGACCATGATGGTGATCATGGACGCGGACCGCTTCGGGGTCTCCCAGTTGCACCAGTTGCGCGGCCGGGTGGGCCGGGGCGGCCACGCCGGGCTCTGCCTGCTGGTCACCGAGGCGCCGGAGGGGCCGGCCCTGGACAGACTGACGGCGGTGGCCTCGACCAGGGACGGCTTCGCGCTGGCCAGGCTGGACCTTGAGCAGCGCAGGGAGGGCGACGTGCTCGGTGCGGCGCAGGCCGGCCGGCGGTCCAGCCTGAAGCTGCTGACCCTGGTGCGCGATGAGGATCTCATCGCCGAGGCGCGGTCCGAGGCGACCGCCCTGGTCGATGAGGATCCGGCGCTGGCCGGTCAGCCTGCCCTGGCCGCGGCCATCGCGGCGATGCTGGACGCCGAGCGGGCGGAATACCTGGAGAAGGCGTGAGCCGGATCATCGCCGGCGCGGCCAGGGGACGCCGGCTGGCTACGCCGGGCGGCCGTGGCACCCGCCCAACCAGTGACCGGACCAGGGAGGCCCTGTTCGCCTCGGTGACCGCGGCTACCGGTGGCCTGACCGGCGCCGCGGTGCTCGACCTGTACGCGGGCTCGGGGGCGGTCGGCCTCGAGGCTCTGTCGCGCGGGGCCGCGGACGTGCTGCTGGTCGAGTCCGACCCCCGGGCAGGCCGGGTCATCAGGGCCAACATCGAGTCGCTTGGACTGCCTGGCGCACGGCTGATCCAGGACCGGGTGGACCGGACGCTGCGCCGCGGGCCAGGTACCGACCGGCCGCGGGACTTCGTTTTCGCCGATCCGCCGTACGCGGCCGGCGATCAGGAAGTGCGCGACGTGCTGGTCGCACTGGCCGCCAGGGGGTGGCTGGCGCCGGGCGCGCTGGTGGTCCTGGAGCGCGATGTCAGGTCCGGCCCGCCCGCCTGGCCTGCCGGTTACGTTCAGGGCCAGTCCCGTCGCTACGGCGAGACGGCGCTCTGGTACGGTCACGCCGCAGATGATCAGGATGATCAGTCTGCCGCCGCTGCAACGACGGGAGCGTGAGTTACGCGTGATGCGCGTGGTCTGCCCTGGTTCCTTCGATCCGGTGACCAACGGGCACCTGGACATCATCACGCGCTCGGCCAGGATGCACCAGGAAGTGGTCGTCGCCGTGCTGCGCAACCCATCCAAGTCGGCGCTCTTCACGGCCGACGAGCGGGTGGAGATGCTGCGCGAGGTCACCGCCGACCAGCCGAACGTCCGGGTAGCCAAGTTCAACGGCCTGATCGTGGACTTCTGCCGCGCCAACGAGATCTCGGCGATCGTCAAGGGACTGCGCGCCGTCAGCGACTTCGACTACGAGATGCAGATGGCTCAGATGAACTACAGCCAGGCCGGCGTCGAGACGCTGTTCATGACCACGAACCCGCTGTACGCGTTCCTGTCGTCCAGCCTGGTTAAGGAGTTTGCCAGGTACGGCGGCGACGTGGCCGGACTGGTCCCAGCCTCGGTGCTGCACAGGCTGGCCGACCGGCTCGCGGTCAGCGATCCGGCCGCTCACTGAGAGCATGACGGCCGCTACGCCCGGTTAGCCGGGTTGGGAATCAGGGGCCTGGCCAGGTAAGCTAGCCGCCCGATACCGACCAGACAGCCGCGCCGGACATGCAGAACGCGAGATATAAGAAAACCAAGCGCACGGACCCGCACGGACCGCTCGTCTTCCAGACGGCGACGCTCGGGCCCGCTTCCGCGCGTTCGGAGGAACGCGTGGTGCCCGCGCCTGCCGATCTCGGGTCAGGCATGGTGCGCGTGCCCGAGGGCGGCGAGATCAGCCTGCGGGTGCTGCTCGAGGAGGTATCCGAGGGCGTGCTCGTCACCGCCAGCGCCGCGGCTCCGCTGATTGGCGAGTGCTCCCGGTGCCTGGACGAGTTCAGGTCGAGCACCGAGGTCACCTTCTCGGAACTCTTCGTGGCCAGTGCCGATGACGCTGGCGAGGACGGGTATCTTCTAGATGGCGATCTGCTTGACCTGGAGCCCGCGCTCCGGGATGCCCTGGTGCTCGAACTGCCGTTGTCCCCGCTGTGCTCGGCGGACTGCGCCGGTCTGTGCGGCATCTGCGGCGTCAGGCTGGCCGACGCCGACCCAGGTCATTGGCACGAGCCCGATGCCGGGGTCTGGTCGGCGCTGAAGGACTTCTTCCCTGCCGGGCATGACAGGCCCGGGGCGGAAGCCGGCGATACCCGGTCAGCCGGGGACGAGTCGGGGAATGGATCATCACGGGCCGGGACAACCGATCCCGGCGGAACTAAGGAGCGCTGAGGTGGCAGTACCCAAGCGGAAGATGTCGCGCAGCAACACCAGGTCACGCCGCGCTCAGTGGAAGACCGCCGCGCCGAGCCTGATCGCGTGCCCGCAGTGCCGCGAGCTCAAGCTGCCGCACACCGCGTGCCCGACCTGCGGCACCTACAACCGGCGTCAGGTCGTCACGCCGTCAGCCTGACCGGCCTGCTCGCTGGGTCACCCGTGAGCGCAGGAGGGAGGGAGCGGTGAACACGGCATCGGCGGATGGCCGTGCGGCGAATGCCGACACGGCCGATCTTCTGGCCCAGCTCAGGGTCCAGATCAGCGAGCCGCTGCTGGACCGTGCGCTCACGCACCGCTCCTTCGCCTACGAGAACGGCGGGCTGCCCACGAACGAGCGGCTGGAGTTCCTCGGTGACTCGGTGCTCGGCCTGATCGTCACCGACACCCTGTTCCGCCAGAATCCTGACCTGCCCGAGGGCAACCTAGCCAAGCTGCGGGCGGCTGTCGTCAACAGCCGTGCCCTCGCGGCGGTGGCGCGTGGCCTGCGGCTCGGCCGGTACGTCCGGCTGGGCAAGGGTGAGGAGGGTACCGGCGGCCGGGACAAGTCCTCGATCCTCGCCGACACGCTTGAGGCGGTGATCGGTGCCGTCTACCTCGACGGCGGGATGGTGGCGGCCGACGCGCTCGTGCACCGGCTGTTCGATCCGGTCATCGCGAAGTCGGCCCGGCTCGGCGCCGGCCTGGACTGGAAGACCTCGTTGCAGGAACTCACCGCCGCCGAGGATCTGGGCGGCCCGGAGTACCTGGTCCAGGAGAGCGGGCCGGACCATCAGAAGTCGTTCCGGGCGGTTGCCCGGGTCGGCGGTCAGGTCTACGGCGAGGGCGAGGGGCGCACTAAGAAGGAGGCCGAGCAGCAGGCAGCCGAGGCGGCCTGGACGGCCATCAGGGAACAGCTCACGGCGGCCGACTGCGATCCCGGGGATGGTCCAGGCGGTGCCGATTCCCCGAACGCCGGCGCGCGGCCGGCGCCGGACCAGCAGGCCGCGGCGCACGCCCCGGTTCCTGCTTCGGACGACCCCGAGTCGCCGGGCGACCCCGAGTCGCCGGGCGACCGCGAAGCGCCGGGCGGCCCCGAAGCGCCCAGCGAGTCCCGCGGCCGGGCGGCGGGCCGGCAGCGGCAGGCCTGAGCCGAGCCCGCGGTGCCGGAACTGCCCGAGGTGGAGACCGTCCGCAGCGGCCTCCAGGCGCACATCAGCGGGCGGACCATCGCATCCGTCCAGGTGCTGCACCCGCGCGTGGCCCGGCTTCATCCGGCCGGGCCGGAGGATCTCGCCGCGATCCTGCGCGGCGGCCGGATCGGCGATATCCGCCGGCGCGGCAAGTATCTCTGGCTCCCGGTGGGCGCCGACGCGCTGATCGCGCACCTGGGCATGAGCGGGCAGTTGCTGGTCGGTGACCCGGACCGGCCGCTATCGGCGCATGTGCGGGCCCGGATCACGTTCACCGACGGCGGCACCGACCTGCGCTTCGTCGATCAGCGCACCTTTGGCCATCTGACCTTCGCGCCCGGTGGCGCGGTGCTGCCCGACGCCATCGCGCACATCGCGCCGGATCCGCTCGAGCCAGATTTCGATGACCGGCGGTTCGCCGACCGGATCCGGGCCAGGCGCACCGGTGTCAAGCGGGCACTGCTTGACCAGACGCTGATCAGCGGGGTCGGCAACATCTACGCCGATGAGTCGCTCTGGCGCGCCGGGATGCACTGGGCCCGACCGACCGACCGGCTGCGGCCAGTGGACGTTGGCCGGCTGCTCGCTGCGGTGCGCGCGGTCTTCGCGTCGGCGATCGAAGCGGGCGGGACCTCCTTTGACAGCCTGTATGTGCACGTCAACGGCGAGAGCGGATACTTTGATCGTTCGCTAGCCGTCTACGGCCGGGTGGGCGAGCCGTGCCCGCGGTGCGGCACGCCGGTGCGGCGGGAGAAGTTCATGAACCGGTCATCGTTTAGCTGTCCGAGGTGCCAGCCGCGGCCGAGGGACGGACGCTGGTGACCGGTGGCGACCCGGCGGGCCCGGCCCCGGACCGCCGATACGGAGCCGACCCGGCCGAAGACAGCGCGGGCGAAGACAGCGCGGTCGAAGACAGCGCGGTCGAAGACAGCGCGGGCGGGCACGGTGCTGCCGGGCAGGTGCGGCTCACGGCCTGGGTGCGCGGCCGGGTTCAAGGAGTCGGCTTCCGCTGGTGGGTGCGCTCGGCCGGGCTGGAGTTCGGCCTGGTCGGATTCGCCGAGAATCTTCTCGACGGGCGGGTCAAGGTGGTGGCCGAGGGCGACCGGGCCGATTGCGAGCGCATGCTCGGGCGCCTGGACGGGCCGGGTGCTCCAGGCACCGTGGTCCAGGTAACCCATCGCTGGGATGCGGCCGGCGGTGACCTGAGCGGATTCGCCGAACGCTGACGGTCCGCCGATCCCCGGCGATTCGAACGCTGACGGTCCGCCGAACCGTGGTGATCCGCCGAACGCGGGCCCCGGACCCGGACCCGCGCGCGGCCCGATCCCGCATTGGCATGCCCGCCCCCGATCGGTATGTTGCAGGCGCTATGATGGATGTCAACTTGACCGAATGTCCATGATGGTGGGACGATAACGGAGTTACCTGCGCGCAACCGAGCGCGTTTCTGCGTATCTGTGTGCGCGCCCACTCTGGTCACTCAGTGTGGAGGACCTCAAGCAATGGCGAAGGCTCTGCTTGGCCATGTAGGCGGGCCAGACCCCCGCATGGTCTCTGAGATACGCCGGCTGCAGCGCCGAGTACGTGACCTAGAGGCCGAGCTTGCCCGGCTTCAGGAGGTCAACGACGTGCTCTCCGCTGGAGTCGGTCACGACATGTTGCTCGACGAGCGCGAGCCGGCTCTTACCTGACCAGGCTTTTCGCGCTTGTCATCATAATTCGTACAGGTGGGTGGTGCGGCAGCGCCGATCCGCCCGCTGCCCGCTGCCCGCATGTGCTCCGCGATCCGCGCTAGGTTGGCGCAGAAGGTCGCGGAGCCGGTGAGTGTTACCCATGCAAGGGCGGGTCGTGCCCGTGGCAACCCACTGTCGGCATCCCCTCGCCGACGCGGGACGTCGTTACCTTCCGTATCCGCTCCGATCCCGAAGCGCCGTCCCTCCCGCCATTTAGCTCCCCGTAGCGGGCGGAATTGAAACCGGCATATCGCGGCTTGCATCGATACGACTAGATTGGCGTCGTCTCGATGGCATGCGCGGCTAGTTGTCCTTCTGCAAAGTGGAGGTTTCCGGGCCATGAACGAGCAGCGGCCGGTGCCAGCCGGCGTCGACCCGCTGGTGCCTAGTCCGGCCCGGATCTATGACTACCTGCTCGGCGGCAGCTACAACTTCGCCGCTGACCGCGAGGTTGCCGAGCGAGGTCTGGCGCGGGTGCCGGAACTGCGGGACGTCATTCTCGCCAACCGCGGTTTCCACGGCCGCGCGGCGCACTGGCTGGCCACCCGGGGCATCGACCAGTTCCTGGACATCGGCTCCGGACTGCCCACTGTCGGGAACACGCACGACGTGGTGCGGGCCGTCCGGCCCGGAGCCCGGGTGGTATACGCCGACATCGACCCGATGGTGGCCGCTTGTGCTGCCGACCTGCTTACCGAGCCGGCCACGACCAGGGTCGTGCTCGGCGACCTCCGGGACCCCGACGCCCTGCTGGACAGCCCGGACGTGCGGGAACTCATCGATCTCAGCCAGCCGGTCGGGTTGCTGATGACGGCCGTGCTGCACTTCGTCGCCGACGCCTCCGATCCCTGGGCACTGGTGCGCCGCTACCTGGACGCGCTGGCCCCGGGCAGTTACCTCGCCATGTCGCACGCGACCTATGACAACCTGCCGGAGCAGGCCGTCCAGGTCGGGCGGGACGAGTACCAGCGAGCCACCGAGCAGTTCTACTACCGGTCCAGGGCCGAGATCGAGCGGTTCTTCACCGGGCTTGAGCTCGTGCCGCCGCACCCGGGGGTGCCGCCGTCGCTGGCGTACATGGGCGAGTGGGGCGCCGAGTCCGTGGCGCTGGCTGACAGCGACGGCTCGCGCTGGGGGTACTGCGGAGTGGGGCGCAAGCCCTGACCGGCGCGGCTAACCGGGACACTCGTCGCAGATCGACTCAAGGACCCGACGGAATCCCCGTTCCGCCCGCTGCCGCGCGGTAAGGTGCGGTGGGATCGGCGGGTCCGCGTGGCCCGCGTGCTCGGATCCCTGACCCACAGATGAGGAGCGCAGGCGGTGTACCTGAAGACCCTCACGCTGCGGGGATTCAAGTCCTTCGCCTCGGCGACCACGCTGCGCTTCGAGCCGGGCATCACCTGCGTCGTCGGACCGAACGGGTCAGGCAAGTCCAACGTCGTCGACGCGTTCTCCTGGGTCATGGGCCAGCAGGGCGCCAAGCCGCTGCGCGGCGGCAAGATGGAGGACGTGGTGTTCGCCGGCACGGCCGGCCGCCCGGCGCTCGGCCGGGCCGAGGTGACTCTGACGATCGACAACTCCGACGGCGCGCTGCCGATCGAGTACGCCGAGGTGACGATCAGCCGCCTGCTGTTCCGCACCGGGCAGAGCGAGTACGCGATCAACGGCAGCCAGTGCCGGCTGCTCGACGTGCAGGAATTGCTGTCCGATACCGGCCTGGGCCGGGAGATGCACGTGATCGTCGGCCAGGGGCACCTGGACGACATCCTGAACTCCGGGCCGGAGGCCCGCCGCGCGCTGATCGAGGAGGCGGCCGGCGTCCTGAAGCACCGCAGGCGCAAGGAGAAGGCGCTGCGCAAGCTGGACGCCATGCAGGCCAACATGACCCGGCTGGTCGACCTGACCACCGAACTTGGCCGCCAGCTCAAGCCGCTCGGCCGCCAGGCGCAACTGGCTCGCAGGGCCGCCGTTATCCAGGCCGACCTGCGCGACGCCCGGCTGCGGCTGCTCGCCGATGACTATCTCACCCTCTCCGCCGATCTGGCCAGGGACGAGGCGGACGAGACCGCCGCGGCGGCGATGCGCGCGGAGCTTGAGACCGTGCTGGCCACCGCCCGGCAGCGCGAGGCCGAGCTTGAGGCCGTCGAGCAGCAGCACGCGCCCCGCCTGGCGGTCGCGCAGCAGACGTACTTCGCTCTGGGCGGACTGGCCGAGCGGCTCCGGGCGGTCGCCGGTCTCGCGGCGGAGCGACACCGGCACCTGTCGGCCCCTCCCGAGCCGAGCAGGCCCGGCCGCGACCCCGACGAGCTTGACCGGGAGGCCGCCGAACTGCGCGGGCAGGAGACTGTCCTCAGCGAGCGGCTTGAGGCGGCCAGGGAGCAACTCGCCGCCGCCGTCGCCACCCGGACCGAGGCCGAGTCGGCGCTGGAGCGCGCCGAGCGCCAGATCGCGGCGGACGTGCGCGAGGCCGCGCAGCGGGCCGAGCGGATCGCGCGGTTGCGCGGCCAGGCCGATGCCGCCCGGGGCAGGCTCGCCGCGGCACAGGAGGAGGCGGGCCGCCTGGCGGCGTCGCTCACCGACGCGCAGGGAAGGGCCGAGCAGGCACAGCAGCAGTACGCCGAGCTACAGGACAGCTACGGCGGCCGGGACGAGGACCGGGCCGCGCTCGCCGAGGCGCACGACCGCGCGGCCGCGGCGGTGCGGGTGGCGGCAGGGCAGGTCAGGAAGCTGCGTGAGGACGAGCGCGCGATCAGCGACCGGCGAGCCGGGCTCCGGGCCAGGGTCAGCGCGCTCGAGGAGGCCGTGCGGCGCGGCGCCGACGCGGCGGACCTGCTGCTGGCCGGCGACGGCGTGTTCCCCGGCGTGCTCGGGCCGCTCGCCGAGATGCTGACCGTCGCCGACGGCGCGACCGAGGCGATCACGGCGGCACTCGGCGGCGCGGCCGGCGCGGTCGCGGTCGCGGACCTGGAATCGGCCGCCGCGGTGCTGCGGGCGCTGCGTGACCGCCAGGTCGGCCGGGCCGACCTGATCATCGCCACCCAGGTGGCCGCGGCCGGCGTGGCCGCCACCCGGGCGGCCGGGGCCGGCCCCGCCTGGACCGGGTACCCGGCGGGTTCCGGGACGCCCGCGATCGAACTGGTCAAGCCGCCGCCGCAGCTTGCCGCCGCGGTCGGCAGGCTGCTGGCGGGCATCCTGGTCGTCCCGGACCTCGCGGCCGGGCTTGACCTGCTGCGCAGCGACCCTGAGATCGCCGTCGTGACGATGGACGGCGATCTGCTCGGGACGCACTGGGCGCGGGGCGGCTCGTCGGGCGCGGAAAGCCTGCTCGGGCTCCGGGCCGCTGCCGCGCAGGCGGCGGTGGAACTGGCCGAGGCAGAGGACGCGGCACAGCGGGCCGAGCGCGAGCTTGCGTTCGCAGTCGAGGAAGACGAGGGCGCCCGGCAGTCGCTGGCGCAGGCGCAGGCCAGGCTCCAGGAGGTCGACGCCGCCGCGGCCGAGGTGTCGGGCAGGCTCGGGGCGCTGGCCGCGGCCGCACGGGCAGCCAAGGACGAGGCCGACCGGCTCGCCGCCGCGATCGCCGCGGCGGATCTGGCGGCGCAGAAGAGCACCGCGCAGCTTGCCGACATCGAGGCCCGGCTCGCCGCGGAGGCCGGGCAGGACGCCCCGGCGGCCGGCGGGACCGGGCCGGCCGGGACCGGGCTAGCCGGGCCGGGCGGTCAGCCCGGCGAGCCACCGGTCACCGTGTCGGACCAGATCAGGCGGGAACTGGGCGATCAGGCCACGGCTGCCAGGGCCGCCGAGATGGACGCCAGGCTCGAGGTGCGCACGGTAGAGGAACGGCTGCGGGCCATCAGCGGCCGGGCCGACGCGCTCGCGTCGGCCGCGATCGCGGAGCGCCGGGCGGCGGCCAGGGCCGCCGAGCGGGCCGAGCGTCGGGCCACCGATGCCAGGGTGGCCAGCGCCGTGGTTGCCGGGGCCCGGCAGGCGGTGACCGCGGTCGAGCGCTCGCTGCGGGTCGCCGACGCCGAGCGGCAGCAGGCCGAGCAGGCCCGGCAGGGCCGGGACGCCGAGCTCAAGCTGGTCCGGGCCCGGATCAGGGAGGCCTCCGGCCAGCTGGACAAGGTCGTCGATGCCGTGCACGGGGCCGAGGTCGCGCGGGCCGAGCGCCGGATGCGGCTCGAGCAGGTGGCCGCCCGGGCCGCGGATGAGTTCGCGATCGACCCGGAGACGCTGGTCACCGACTACGGCCCGGACGTCCCGGTGCCGGTGACCGGCGCCGAGCCGGCCGGGACCGGCGAGTCGGCCGGGACCGGCGAGCCGGCCGCCGAGCCGCCGACCGTTAGGTACGTCAGGGAGGAACAGCAGCGCCGGGCCGACACCGCCCAGCGTCAGCTTGACCAGCTTGGCAAGGTGAACCCGCTGGCCCTGGAGGAATTCGCGGCGCTGGAGGAGCGGCACGCGTTCCTGGTGACCCAGCTTGAGGATCTGCGCAAGACACGCAAGGACCTGCTGACCGTGGTCAAGGAGGTCGACGACCGGGTCCAGCAGGTGTTCACCTCGGCCTACGCCGACACTGCCAGGGAATTCGAGCGGATCTTCGCCCGGCTGTTCCCCGGCGGGGACGGCCGGCTGATCCTCACCGAGCCGGACGACATGCTGACCACGGGGATCGAGTTCGAGGCGCGGCCGCCCGGCAAGAAGGTCAAGCGGCTGTCGCTGCTGTCCGGCGGTGAGCGGTCGCTGACCGCGATCGCCTTCCTGGTCGCGATCTTCAAGGCCCGGCCCTCGCCGTTCTACGTGATGGACGAGGTCGAGGCCGCCCTGGACGACACCAACGTGCAGCGACTGCTGGACATCTTCGAGGAGCTGAGGTCAAGCTCCCAGCTCATCATCATCACCCACCAGAAGCGGACGATGGAGATCGCCGACTCGCTCTATGGCGTGACGATGCGCTCGGACGGCGTCTCGGCCGTGATCAGCCAGCGGCTGCGGCAGCCCGAGCCGGCCTGACCTGGTCCCGGCTGGTCGGGTTGGCCGGCTGGTTCTGCCAGACTGATGCAGTCATGACTAACGTGCTGCTGATCGTTATCGCGATTATCGTCCTCGCCCTGATCGTTGGCGGGGCCGTGCTGCTCGGGCCGCGCCGCCGGGGCGCCGGCCGGGGCCAGGCAACGGACGCCGGCCCTTCGACCACCGCGCCGCCGGGCCGGGCCGCCGGAGCCGGGACGGCCGAGGGCGGGACGACGGCCGAGGGCGGCCAGATCACCGTGCCGCCGCCGACTCCGGCCGAGTCCGCGCCCGCGGTGGAACGCCCGCTGCCGTCGGCCGGCCGGATGGTGCGGCTGCGAAGCCGGCTGGCCAGGTCGCAGACGGCGTTCGGCTCGGCCCTGCTCGGCCTGCTGTCCTCGGGCAAGCTGGATCAGGACACCTGGGACGAGATCGAGGAGATCCTGATCACGGCCGACATGGGCGCCGGACCGGCCGCCCAGCTGGTGAACCAACTGCGGACCGAGGTCAAGGTGGCGGGCACCCGCGACCCGGCGCAGGTGAAGGCCATGCTCCGGGCCGACCTGCTCGAGCAGGTCGGGACGGACCTGGACCGGACGCTGCATGCTCAGCCGCACGGCGGCCGTCCCGCAGTCATGCTCGTCGTCGGCGTGAACGGGACCGGCAAGACCACCACCTGCGGTCGCCTGGCCCGGGTGCTGATCGGCGATGGCGGCACCGTGCTGCTCGGCGCCGCGGACACCTTCCGGGCCGCCGCGGCGGATCAGTTGCAGACCTGGGCCGAGCGGGTCGGGGCCACCGTGGTCCGGTCCGACCGGGAGGGCGCCGACCCGGCCAGCGTCGCGTTCGATGCCGTCAGCAAGGGCACCGAGGCCGGCGTGGACACCGTGATCGTGGACACGGCCGGCCGCCTGCACACCAAGGCCGGGCTGATGGACGAGCTTGGCAAGATCAAGCGGGTCATCGCCAGGCAGGGCAGCGTCGACGAGGCGCTGCTGGTGCTCGACGCCACCACCGGCCAGAACGGCCTGCGGCAGGCGCGGGTGTTCGCGGAGGTCGTGGACATCACCGGGATCGTGCTGACCAAGCTCGACGGCACCGCCAAGGGCGGGATCGTGATCGCGGTCCAGCGCGAACTCGGGGTGCCGGTGAAGCTCGTCGGCCTCGGCGAGGGGCCGGACGACCTTGCCCCGTTCGAGCCGGAGACGTTCGTGGACGCGCTGCTCGGGTAGCGCGCCACGGCGCCGCCGGGGGCCGGACCGGGACGACGCGGTGCGTCCCGATTGGACAACGCGGTGGGCGCAGGGTAGACAGCACAGCGGATAGCCAGGAAGAAGGAGCTCACCCCAGGTGTTCGAGACACTCTCCGACCGGCTGACCCAGGTCTTCTCCTCGCTGCGCGGACGAGGCCGGCTGTCACCCGCCGACGTCGACGCGACCTGCCGCGAGATCAGGATCGCGCTGCTCGAGGCCGATGTCGCGCTGCCGGTGGCCAGGGACTTCATCGCCCGGGTCAAGGATCGTGCCCTGGCCGCCGAGGTGCTCCAGGCGCTCAACCCGGCGCAGCAGGTCATCAAGATCGTCAACGAAGAGCTGATCGGGATCCTGGGCGGGGAGACCCGGCGGCTGCGGTTCGCCAAGGTCCCGCCGACGGTCATCATGCTGGCGGGCCTGCAGGGCTCCG
This sequence comes from Actinomycetes bacterium, assembly GCA_021792855.1. Classification (GTDB taxonomy): domain Bacteria; phylum Actinomycetota; class Actinomycetes; order Streptosporangiales; family Streptosporangiaceae; genus Chersky-822. The sequence continues at coordinate 1,147 of JAJYTW010000019.1, read as the reverse complement.
GCAAGACGACCCTCGCCGCCAAGCTGGCGCTGTGGCTGCGCGACCAGGGGAATACGCCGCTGCTGGTCGCCGCCGACCTGCAGCGGCCGAACGCGGTCACCCAGCTTCAGGTGCTCGGCGAGCGGGCCGGAGTCCCGGTGTACGCGCCCGAGCCTGGCAGTGGCGTCGGCGACCCGGTGGCGGTGTCCAGGAACGCGATCACCGAGGCCCGGCACCGGCTGCACAACATCGTCATCATCGACACCGCCGGCCGCCTCGGTGTCGACGCCGAGATGATGGCCCAGGCAGCGGCGATCAGGGACGCCACCGACCCGGACGAGATCCTGTTCGTGGTCGACTCGATGATTGGCCAGGACGCGGTAACCACCGCACAGGCGTTCCTGGACGGAGTCGGCTTCGACGGGGTTGTCCTGACCAAGCTGGACGGCGATGCCCGTGGCGGCGCGGCGCTGTCGATCGCGCAGGTGACCGGCCGGCCGGTGATGTTCGCGTCGGCAGGCGAGAAACTCGAGGACTTCGACGTCTTCCACCCGGACCGGATGGCCTCCCGGATCCTGGACCTCGGTGATGTCCTGACCCTGATCGAGCAGGCCGAGCGCGCGTTCGATCAGGAGCAGGCGGCCGCCATGGCCGGCAAGCTGGCCTCGGCCGAGGGATTCACCCTGGAGGACTTCGTCGAGCAGCTTGCGATGGTCCGCAAGCTCGGGCCGATCAGCAACCTGCTCGGCATGCTGCCCGGCGCCGCGCAGAACCGGGAATTGCTCAGCCAGGTCAGCGACAAGGACCTGGACCGGGCCGCCGCGATCGTCAACTCGATGACCGTCGAGGAGCGCAGAAACCCCAAGATCCTGAACGGGTCGCGCCGGCTGCGCATCGCGAACGGCGCCGGCGTGAGCGTGGGCGAGGTCAACAACCTGGTCGTGCGGTTCCAGGAAGGCCAGAAGATGATGCGCCAGATGATGGGCGGCGGCATGCCGGGGATGCCCGGCATGCGGCGCGGCGGTGGTGGCGCGCGCGCGAAGGCCAAGGCGAAGAAGAAGGGCAAGGGCGGCGGCAGGCCCGCACGGCCGGCCCGGGCAGGCGGCGCCGACGCGCTCGGCCTGGGCGCGGGCGGGGCCGCCGGCGCGCCGGGCAGGGGACCGGGCGG
>JAJYTW010000018.1:28251-36880 GCA_021792855.1 Actinomycetes bacterium | reverse complement strand
CCAAGCCGCGCGGCGGCGGTGCGGACGCCCAGGTCGCCCGGGGCGAAGGCGTCCGGGTCGCCGAGTCCGCGCAGGGCGATCATCTGCATGGTCCACGGCCCGATCCCCGGAATCGCGGCCAGTCCGGCCCTGGCCGCGCCCCAGTCCGCGCCGGCCGAGAGGTCGACGGCGCCGGTCTCGATCGCCCGGGCCAGGGCGGTCACGGTGCGCCTGCGGCCTCCCGGCATGGCGAGCGCGGCCTGCCCGGCGGGCAGGTCACCGTCGGCGGCGATGTCCGGCATCGCCGGGAACAGCCGGGTCAGCCCGCCGTCCGGATCGGCGACCGGCTCGCCGTAGCGGGCGGCCAGTCGGCCGCCGTGGGTGCGGGCGGCGGCGACCGACACCTGCTGGCCGAGCACGGCGCGGATCGCGAACTCGGCCGCGTCGACGGTGCGCGGGATGCGCCGGCCGGGCGCCAGGTCGACCAGCGGCCGGAGCGCCGGGTCGGCCCGAAGCTGGTCGGCGGCGGCCTCGGGATCGGCGTCCAGGTCGAGCAGCGCGCGGCAGCGGCCGATCGCGGTCACCAGGTCGCGCAGATCGGTCAGCGCCAGCTTGCACCAGACGTGGTCGGCGGCCGGCCGCAGGGCGGCAACCCCGGGACCGTGCGGCAGCCGCAGCGTCCGCCGGTAGGCGCCGTCCCGCCATTCCTCGACCCCGGGGACGGCCGTCGCCGCGAGATGGCCGAAGAGGCTGCCGGGAACCAGCGGGGTGCGGAACGGTAGCCGGACCGCGATCGTGGCCAGCGCGGGCGGGTCGCCCGGACGGTGCGCCGCCGGACCCGATCCGGCCGGGCCGGGCAGGCGTCCGCCGTCCCGGTGGCGGGCATTGGCCCGCAGCACGCCGGGCGGGACCGCGAAGACGTCGAGGACGGTCTGGTTGAACGTGCGGATCGTCGCGAATCCGGCGGCGAAGGCGACCTCGCTCATCGGCAGCGCGGTGGTCTCGATCAGCAGCCGCGCCGCCTGCGCCCGCTGCGCCCTGGCGAGGGCGAGCGGCCCGGCGCCAAGCTCGGCTCTTAGCTGCCGCTCCACCTGGCGGGTGCTGTAGCCAAGCCGGGCCGCGAGTCCGGGAACGCCCTCGCGGTCCAGCACCCCGTCGGCGAGCATCCGCAGCGCCCTGGCCACCAGATCGGCCCGGTGGTTCCAGGCCGGCGAGCCCGGACTGGCGTCCGGGCGGCACCGCTTGCAGGCGCGGAACCCGGCCTGCTGGGCGGCCGCCGCGCTGGGGTAGAACCGCATGTTCTCCGGCCGGGGGGTGAGCGCCGGGCAGCTTGGCCGGCAGTAGATGCCGGTCGTGGTGACGGCGGTGAAGAACCAGCCGTCGAACCGGGGATCCCGGGACCGGACCGCCCGGACGCAGCGCTCGATATCCTCATGCACCCTGCCAGCATCGGCGCTGCGGTCGGCCCGGTCTAGCGAAAATGCGACATGGCGATTTCGGGTGGACGGTATTTGCGGAGTACGCAAATTTGCCGAGAGCGCAAGAACCTTCTAACATGGCGCCGTGGCGGGGGATCAGGACTGCGGCGGCTGCCGGCCCGACGGACTGCGGGAACGCAAGAAGCAGGCCACCAGGGACGCGCTCAGCCGGGCCGCGATGCGGCTGGCGATCGAGCACGGCCTGGACAACGTGGTCGTGGAGGACATCGCCGCACAGGCGGGCGTGTCGCCCCGGACGTTCAGTAACTACTTCGCCAGCAAGCACGAGGCGATCTGCGCCCCCGCGATGGACCGGGGCCGCCGGATCGGCGAGGCGCTGCGCGCCCGCCCGGCCGGCGAACCGCTGATGGATGCGATCGCCCAGGCCGTGCTTGAGCCGTACGAGGGCCGGGACCAGCCACCGGACCGGGACTGGGTCGAGGGCGTCCGGCTAGTCATCCGGTCGCCCGCCCTGCAGGGCGAGTACCTGCGCGCGCACTATCGCACTCAGCAGGCGCTCACGCAGGCGATCGCGGAGCGGATCGGCGTCGATCCGGCGGACGACATGTTTCCCGCCGTCCTGGCCGGCGCGGTGACCGCCGCGGCCCATGTGGCGATGGATCGCTGGCTGCGGACCGACCCGCCGACCGCGCTCGCGCCGCTAGTCCGCCAGGCGCTCGCCCAGCTTGGGCGGCTTGCCGACCCCGGCATGCGCGCCCGGCCGGATTATCACGCCGACGGCTAAACCGGTTGCCATGCCCGGCCCGCCCGCTCATCCTGAGTGGGCCGCCGGCCGGGCCGGGCCGCAGGATCGCATCGTCAGTTCCCGCCCGCCGCTCCCCGTACCAGCCGCCTCGCGCGACCCGCCCCCCGTCACCTGCCTGCCAGACCCGATCCGAACGAGAGATCCATGCTGATCCGACTGCTCCGCACGGCGCTCCGGCCCTACCGGCGGGACGTGCTGCTGGTGATGGTGCTGCAGCTTGTGCAGACGCTCGCCACGCTCTACCTGCCCACCCTGAACGCGGACATCATCGACAAGGGCGTGATCACCGGCAACACCAGCTACATCCTGCACCTCGGCGGCGTCATGCTGGCCGTGACGCTGGTGCAGATCGTCTGCGCGGCCGGGGCGGTGTTCTTCGGCGCCAGGACGGCGATGGCGATCGGCCGTGATATCCGGCGATCGGTGTTCCACCGGGTACAGGAACTGTCCGCCAGGGAGGTCGGCCACTTCGGCACGCCGTCCCTGATCACCAGGAACACTAACGACGTCCAGCAGGTCCAGATGCTGGCGCTGATGACGTTCACGCTGATGGTGACCGCGCCGATCATGGGGATCGGCGGGATCATCATGGCGCTGAACCAGAACGTCCCGCTGTCGGCGCTGCTGCTGGTCGCCGTGCCGGTGCTCGGGGTGATCGTGGCGCTGGTGATCAGCCGGATGCGGCCGTTGTTCCGGCAGATGCAGGTGCGGATCGACGACATCAACCGGGTGCTCCGGGAGCAGATCACCGGCGTGCGGGTGATCCGGGCCTTCGTGCGGGATGCCCGGGAGCGGGACCGTTTCGCCAGGTCCAACACCGACCTGTACGACGTCGCCCTCGGCACCGGTCGCCTGATGGCGTTCATGTTCCCGTCGGTGATGGCGGTCGTGAACTTCTCCAGCATCGGGGTGCTGTGGTTCGGCGGGCACATGATCGGCAACGGCAGCATGCAGATCGGGGCCCTCACCGCCTACCTGACCTACCTGATGCAGATCCTGATGGCGGTGATGATGGCCACCTTCATGTTCATCATGGTGCCCAGGGCGGAGGTGTGCGCCGACCGGATCGTCGAATTGCTGGACACCGAGCCGAGCGTGGTCCCGCCGGCCGCGCCGGTGAGCATCGGCGAGGTGCACGGCACCGTCGAGTTGCGGGCGGTCGAGTTCCGCTATCCGGGGGCGCAGCAACCGGTCCTGCACGACATCAGCCTGACCGCGCTGCCCGGCCGGATGACCGCGATCATCGGTGGCACCGGCAGCGGCAAGACCACCCTGCTGAACCTCATCTCCAGGCTGTTCGACGCGACCGGCGGCTCGGTCCTGGTCGACGGCGTCGACGTCAGGGACCTGGACCCCGTGCAGCTGTCCGGGCTGACCGGCCTGGTGCCGCAGCGGCCCTACCTGTTCTCCGGGACGGTCGAGTCGAACCTGCGCTACGGCAGGCCGGACGCGACCGAGGACGAGATGTGGCACGCCCTGGAGATCGCCCAGGCGCGCGACTTCGTCTCCCGGATGCCCGGCGGCCTGCAGGCCCCGATCGCCCAGGGCGGCACGAACGTGTCCGGCGGCCAGCGGCAGCGGCTGGCGATCGCCCGGGCGATCATCCACCAGCCGGAGATCTACCTGTTCGACGACTCCTTCTCGGCCCTGGACTACGCCACCGACGCCGCCCTGCGCGCCGCGCTGGCCAGGGAGACGGCGGAGGCGACCGTGCTGGTCGTCGCGCAGCGGGTGGCGACGATCCGGCACGCGGACACGATCATCGTGGTGGACGCCGGGCGGATCGTCGGCTCGGGTAGCCACGAGGAGCTAATGCTCTCCAACCAGACCTACCGGGAGATCGTGCTCTCCCAGCTCACCGAGCAGGAGGCCGCGGCATGACGTCCGACGGACAGCCCGGCGCGAACGGCTCGCCCGGCGCGAACGGCGCGGGAGGGCCCGGCGGGTCCGGCCCGACGGCCGACGGCGCCGCGGTGCAGCTTGGCCCGGGGGAGCGGCCGACCCCCAAGCGCGGCCCCGGCCCGGTCGGCGGCCCCGCGCACGGCCCGGCCAGGTTCATGGGCGGGATGCCGGCCGAGAAGGCGCTGAACTTCGGCGCGTCCGGCCGGCGCCTGATCGGCATGCTCGCCCCGCAGCGGGTCCGGATCATCGTGGCGCTGGTGCTCGGCGCCGTCAGCGTGGGCCTGACGGTGATCGGGCCGAAGCTGCTCGGCAACGTCACCAACCTGATCTTCGCCGGCTTCGTCAGCAGCAAGGTCCCGGCCGGGGTGACCAAGGCGGAGTTCATCGCGCAGCTTCAGGCCCACGGGCACGGCACGCAGGCGCGGATGCTCGCCGCGATGCACCTGGTGCCCGGTCAGGGGATCGACTTCCACCAGGTCGGCCGGGAACTCGTGCTGGTCGCGCTGGTCTACGGCGCCGCCGCGATCGGCGGCATCTTCCAGGGCCGGGTGATCGCCACGGTGGTGCAGCGAACCGTGTTCACCATGCGGGAGCAGGTCCAGGCCAAGCTGTCCAGGCTGCCGCTGCGGTACTTCGACCGCCAGCCGCGCGGGGAGATCCTCAGCCGGGTCACCAACGACATCGACAACCTCGCCCAGTCGCTCCAGCAGACCCTGAGCCAGGTGGTCACCTCGCTGCTGACGATCGTCGGCGTGCTCGCGATGATGTTCTGGATCTCCTGGCTGCTCGCGCTGATCGCGCTGGTCACCGTCCCGGCGTCGGTCTTCATCGTGGCCAAGATCGGCAAGCGGGCCCAGCCGCAGTTCGTCCGGCAGTGGTCGATGACCGGCCGGCTGAACGCCCAGATCGAGGAGGACTTCACGGGCCACTCGCTGGTCCGGGCCTTCGGCCAGACCGACAACTCGCTGCGCACCTTCAACGAGCAGAACGAGCAGCTGTTCCAGTCCAGCTACCAGGCGCAGTTCATCTCCGGCCTGATCCAGCCCGCCATGATGTTCATCGGGAACCTGAACTACGTGCTGGTGGCCGTGGTCGGCGCGCTGCGGGTCGCCACCGGCGCGCTCTCGCTGGGCGACGTGCAGGCGTTCATCCAGTACTCCCGGCAGTTCAGCCAGCCGCTGACCCAGGTCGCCAGCATGGCGAACCTGCTCCAGTCCGGCGTGGCGTCCGCGGAGCGGGTGTTCGCCCTGCTCGACGCCGACGAGCAGGAACCGGACCGGGCCGCCGAGCGGCCGGAGCAGGTCCGCGGCCGGGTCAGCTTCTCCGATGTCTCGTTCAGCTACTTCCCGGACGCCCCGCTGATCGAGCATCTGTCGCTCGCGGTCGAGCCGGGCCAGACCGTGGCGATCGTCGGTCCGACCGGGGCAGGCAAGACCACGCTGGTCAACCTACTGATGCGGTTCTACGAGATCGACGACGGCACGATCACCCTGGACGGCGTGAACATCGCCGACATGACGCGCGAGGAGCTTCGCTCGCTCACCGGCATGGTGCTCCAGGACGCCTGGCTGTTCGGCGGCACCATCGCGGAGAACATCGGCTACGGGGCGGACAACCCGACCCGCGAGCAGATCGTCGAGGCGGCGAAGGCGACCTACGTCGACCGTTTCGTTCAAATGCTTCCTGATGGGTATGAAACGGTCATCGATGAAGAGGGCTCAAATGTCAGCATGGGGGAGAAGCAGCTGATCACGATCGCCCGCGCCTTCCTGGCCCAGCCCGCCATCCTGATCCTGGACGAGGCGACAAGCTCGGTCGACACCCGCACCGAGATGCTGATCCAGCGCGCGATGAACACGCTGCGCCAGGGCCGGACCAGCTTCGTCATCGCGCACCGGCTGTCCACGATCCGCGACGCCGACACCATCCTGGTGATGGAGCACGGCGAGATCGTCGAGCAGGGGACGCACGACGAGTTGCTGGTGGCCGACGGTGCCTACGCCCGGCTGTACGCGGCACAGTTCGCGCAGGCGGTCGCCGAAGAGGAGGTTCCGGTCTGATCGCCCCTGACGCCGGGGAAAGAGGATCGCCTAACCCGACTATGCTGACGCTGTTACCAACGGCCGCCGGATCGCGGCACGGCCGGAATCTGACCAGGCAGTAATCGGGCAACAAGGGAGAATGCGACATGGGCATTCGGCTGGGGGACGTGGCGCCGAATTTCACCGCCGACACCACCGATGGCAAGATCGACTTCCACCAGTGGAAGGCTGGCAGCTGGGCGGTCCTGTTCAGCCACCCGGCCGACTTCACGCCGGTGTGCACGACCGAGCTTGGCCGGACCGCGGCGCTGAAGACCGAGTTCGACAAGCGCGGCGTCAAGGCGATCGCCGTTTCGGTCGACCCGGTGGACAGCCACAACAACTGGGCGCCGGACATCGCCGAGGTCGGCGGCACGGCGCTGAACTTCCCGATCATCGCGGACCCGGACCACTCCGTGTCCGAGCTGTACGACATGATCCACCCCGGTGAGGGCGACACCTCCACCGTGCGGTCGGTCTTCATCATCGACCCGGCGAACAAGGTGCGGCTGACTCTCACCTACCCGAAGTCGGTGGGCCGCAACTTCGACGAGATCGTGCGGGTGATCGATGCCCTGCAGATGACCGACAAGGCGCCGGTCTCGACCCCGGTGGACTGGAAGCCGGGGGACCGGGTCATCGTGTCCCCGGCCATGTCGACCGAGGACGCCAAGCAGAAGTTCGATGGCGTCGAGGAGGTCCGGCCCTACCTGCGCTGGGCCAACGCCCCGGCCGGTTCCTGACCGGTCCGAGTATGTCGGCCAGCCGGCCGGACTTGATCCGGCGGGCTGAGCCGGCGGGCCAGATCAGCGCCCCGTGACCACACTCTGGTCGCGGGGCGCCTCAGCGTCAACGCGGAAAGTTTGGTGAGGGATAGTGACCGAACTCTCCGCGGTAACGACCGCGGGCCGTCCTAGGATCGACGCGTGCTGTCGGCCTTCCTAGCGTGCGACGATCCCTACCAGACCGCGGCGATGATGACCGACGTGCTTGGCTGGCGCCTGGTCTTCGCGACTCCGCCGGACTCCGACGACAAGATGGCCTGCGTCGCGCTCGGCGACGCCGAGGTCATGCTGAGCACGGCAGACGAGGTGTTCCTGCCTGCGGCCTCGCGCGAGCACCGGGGCGCCGGCGTCACGATCTACGTGCGGCTGCCCGATGACGTGCCGATCGGTCCGGTCCACGCCCGGCATGCCGAGTCCGGCGTGGTCACCAGCGCGCTGGCTCGGAGGCCGTGGGGCGAGGACGCGTTCGAGGCGCGGATCGCCGGCTATCACTTCCTGATCGCCAGCGAGGCGGGTCCGCTGCCCGCCGGCGGGGCGGACTGACGGTGCCGGGAGCGGACTTCTGGTCTGGCGGCGGCGCTCGGCACCGACCCTGAGCGCGATGGCGGTTAGCCGAAGACTTCGGCGCACCATGCGCCCCGAAGTCTTCGGCTAACTCGATCCGGGCGGGCGGCGCGAATGACGCCCGGCTCACCTGGGGATAATTCGGGCGAACCGATTGACCGGGGGAGCGGAGTGCGAGCGGCGCCCACTGAGCGTCACGGCCGCACCCGGTCGGCCGGTTGCAACGCGTCGGCGGCCGGCCGGATGTGCCCGGCGGCCGGACAGATCAGTCGGGGACCACGACGACGCCGTCGGTATCGGCGTAGAGCAGCGCGCCGGGCGTGAACTCGATGCCGCCGAACTCGACCGACACGTCTATCTGGCCCGCGCCGTCCTTGCGCGGCGGACGGGGATTGGTGCCGAGCGCCTTGACGCCGAGGCCGATCCCGCCGAGGGCGTCCGCGTCGCGGACGCAGCCGTGGATGACGACTCCGGCCCAGCCGTTGTCGCGCGCCAGCGCGGCGAGGTTGTCGCCGAGCAGGGCGCGGCGCAGGGAACCGCCGCCGTCCACGACGAGCACGCGCCCGTCGCCGGGCCCCGAGACGCGCTGGCGCACCAGGACGTTGTCCTCGAAGCAGCGGACGGTAGCGATCCGCCCCGAGAACGCGGCCGGGCCGAACCCGCGGAACTGGATCAGGCAGACCGCCGCGCGGTCGCCGTATTCGTCGAGCACATCTGCCGTTGCGGTCACGCCGCTGAACCTATCCGGTGACAGCCCGGCTCGTGCAAGCGCATCGCCCGGCCGGTCCGGCGTGACAACACCGCCCGGCGTCGGCCGGCAACCGCCGTCTTCGAGGCGAAGCCGAAGACCTGGCGGCAGATCTGGCTCCTAAGTCTTCGGGTAACCCCTCGGGACGCCTCTACATCCGACGCCGATAATGTGCATTATGTTAAATGAAGCGGACCGCCGCCGGGCCCGCCTCCGGAAAGCGGGCCGCCGCCGGAAAGCGGGCCGTTCGAGGAGCAGCAGGGGGAAGCCCGTCCGGCGGCGGTGCATCGGGTCCCGCCAGGGCCGGGCGGGCCCGTGCAGGCCGG
>JAJYTW010000018.1:0-28241 GCA_021792855.1 Actinomycetes bacterium | reverse complement strand
ATCCTGGCGAACCTGATCGTGCTGCGCCGACGGGCCCGGGCCACGCGGCACGCCTACTGGTTTCCGCTGGTCGTGTTCGGCGTGCTGATCGCCGCGTCCGCGCCGTTCTTCGTCCAGCAGGCTCCCCCGCCCCCGGGGATCGCGGTCGCCGTGCCCACGCCGCCGCTGGCCGCCTTCGGCGGGATCTTCCGGTCGCCGTGGCTGTCGTACTACTGGCTGGCGGCGATCGTGGCCGGCCTGGCGCTGACCGGCCTGTGGTACCGCCGGCACGGCGCCCGGGTCGGCCTGCAGACCCCGTCGCGCGCGTTCCTGCTGACCGGCCTCGCTATCACGGCGGTGCTCGTGGCGCTGTCGCTAGCCGCAGGGAACGGCCCGGCGGCCGGACTTGCGCTCGGTTTGCTGACTATGCGCGGCACGCTCCCGCTGCTGATCATCGCGGCCGCGCTGTGGGTGCTGGCCCGGGCCGAGCGATCTGCCGGGCTGGCCGTGGTGGCGACCCTGTTCACCGGCTCGGCGCTGCTTGCCGACCTGTACAACGTGGAGAACATCGCGTTCCGGCTGGGCTGGAACCCGACCGGGGCGCAGTGGCGGTACACGGCGCTGCCCGCCGTGCTGCTGCCGGCGGTGGTGCTGCTGGCCGGCGGCGGGATCGCGTTCGCCGCCCAGTGGCGGCGGCGGTCTGCGGCATGACCGGGCCCTCGACGGACGGGCCGGGGGCCGCCGGGCGGCAGGTCCAGCCCGCCGGGGGCTCCGGCGGGTCGGTCGGCCACCCTACCCGCACGCTGGATGAAACTGTCCACCAGCGGCACCGGCTGGGAATCTTGACGATCACCGCCGAGGCGGCCAGCGCCGAGTTCGGCTATCTGCAGGATGCGCTCGGCCTGACCGCGGGCAACCTGTCCCGGCATCTCACCGTGCTTCAGGAGGCCGGTCTGGTCGAGGTCATGAAGGGTCATCAGGGCCGCCGCCCGCGCACCTGGGTGAAGATCACCGGTGCCGGGCGGGCGGCACTGACGGCCGAGATCGCCGCGCTGGGTGAACTGGTCCGCCGCCACGCGACGCCCGGCGGGGCGGCCGCTCCCCCGTTCGGGGAAACCAGCGCCGATCCCGGACGCTGACGCGAACTACGCCAATGTAGTTAGCGGCTGTCCTTCGCTGCCTGGCGGCGCGCGCCAGAAGCCCGGGTCGCGGCGCGGCGCTTGGCGGTCGCCGGGGTACGGTGACTGCGGTCCGCGACCGGCCCGGTTGCGCTGGACCGGCGGCTCTGGCTGGATCGGGCGGTCCCGGCTGGCCTGCCCGTGGCGCTTCCGGCCGGCCTGGTCCCGGCAGCCGGGCCGGTGCCGGTCCTGGCCGCGCGGGCGGCGTGGATCCGCTCGGCACGAAGGTCGGAGGCGGACTGCCTGGCCAGCACCGCGACCCGGCGGCTGACCCGGGACAGCGCCTCCTCGAACGCCTCGGCCTTCATCGCGGCGTGCCGGTTCTGCGGCCGGGCCTTGCCCCGCCCGCCGGCCTGCCTGACCCGCTCGCTGGCGGTCCGGCGGTACTGGCCCGCGTACTTGTTCCTGGCCCGCCGGATGCGGTCGTGCAGTTCGACCGCGGCGTCCTCGTCGAGCGCAGCGAGTTCGCCGGGTTCGGTCTGGGCGACGAGCAGCCTCTCGCTGTCGGTCAGGACCGCGATGAGCGATGCGTTGATCGTCATTGTCAGATGTCCTATCTGGTGCGGTGTGAACGCTGGTTGGTGCCCACGGCACGGGCGCAGCGGTCCCGCGGTCCCGTCACGTCCCGTGGTGCCGGCGGCGGCACGCGAAGCCGGCCGCCGCTCCCCCGCTGACGGTTCCCCCGAGCCGCCGAAGCGCTGTTACCCGGCGCCGGCCCGGCGGAAACGACACCGGTCAGGTCCGGCGGTAACGGCCTGACCGGGGCCAATCACCCCGGGATGGCTCAGGTATCGTCGTGCCGACTCAGCAGGAAGGCGCTCGGCGCCGCGGTTGGAGGCGCACCGTGACCACTCATCGGGCCAGTATCGACGCCGTTCTGCAGGCCCGTCCGCCGTCGTTCACGGCCGACGGTGCCCGGGAGATCGCCCGCGGCGCGTTCGGGATCGAGGCGGCCGACGCGAAGAGCCTGGGCAGCGAGCGCGACCAGGCGTTCCTGCTGACCGGCCAGGACGGCGCCGCGGTCGCGGTGCTCAAGGTGTCCAACCCGGCCGAGGACCCGGACATGCTCGACATGGAGGCGCAGGTCGCGCTGCACGCGATGCGCTGCGATCCCGGCCTGACGATCGCGCTCCCCCGCCGGGCACTGCCTGCCGGGACCGGGCCCGCCGGGACCGGGCCCGCCGGGACCGGGCCCGCCGGGACCAGTGGCCTGTCCGGCGACGTCAGTGCGTACCGGGCCCGGTGGGACAGCGGCGGAACCGGCTACTGGGTCCGTGCCTACGACGCGCTGTCCGGGCGGACCAGGTTCAGCGGGGCATCTCTGGCCGACCCCGCGCTGATCGCGTGGGGCGAGACGACGGCCCGGCTCGGCCGGGCAATGCGCGGCTTCATCCACCCGAAGGCGATCCGCCGGCTGCCCTGGGACGTCCAGCACGCGGCCAGCCTGCGGCCGATGCTCGGCTCCCTCCGGGACCCGGCGGCCCGCAGGTCGGTGACCGCCGTGCTGGACCGCTACGACGAGGCGGTCGCGCCGCGCTGGAATCTGCTCCGGGCGCAGGTGATCCACGGCGACCTGACCCCTGACAACGTGCTGGCGGACGACGACGGCCTGATCACCGGGATCGTCGACTTCGGCGACATGACCCACACCGCGCTGGCCGCGGACATGTCCTCGGTGCTCGACGCGATGGGCTGCGACCGGGACGGCGCTGAGATGTTCCGGGTAGCCCGCCTGGTCATCGACGGGTACCAGCGGATCGTGCCGTTCGAGCCGCTCGAGCTCGAGCTGATGGGCGAGCTATGGGCGGCACGCTCGGCCGCGGCGGTCACGATCGGCGCCTGGCGCGCCGACCAGGGCCTGGAGGACCGGGAGTTCGCCGAGCGGTTCGCCGAGCCGGCGCTGGCCATGATCGACAACCTGCTGACGACCGGCTGGGCTGAGGTCGCCCGGCTGCTCGGCGGCTCGGCCGCGGCCAGGATCCCGGCGAGCGTCCCGGCCGCGCAGGCGGCCCTGGCCGCCCGCCGGGACGCGGCGTTCGGGCCGGCCATGGAGCCGCTCAGCTACTCCGAGCCGATCGAGATGGCCAGCGCCTCGGGCGTCTGGATGACCGACACGGCGGGCCGCCGCTACCTGGACATGTACAACAACGTGGTGTGCGTCGGGCACGCGCATCCGAGGGTGACCGCCGCGGTGGCCAGCCAGTGGCGGGTGCTGAACACGAACCTGCGGTATCTGCACCCCAGCGCGATCGAACTCGCCGAGCGGCTGATCGCCACCTGCCCGCCCGGCCTGGACACGGTGCTGTTCGTGAACTCCGGGTCCGAGGCCAACGACGTCGCGTGGCGGATCGCCCGGCACTACACCGGCAACGCCGGCTTCCTGTGCACCGAGTACGCCTATCACGGGATCACCGACGCGATCGCCGCGGTCTCGCCCGAGGTGCTGCCCGGCGCCCGGACGCCGGAGCACGTCGCGACCTGGGCGCCGCCGGACACCTACCGGGGGCTGAACCTGGGCGCGGACGGGTTCGCCGCGGCGCTGGCCGCGCTGGCCGGGCGGGGCCTCGCCCCGGCCGCCGCGATCCTGGACGGGGTGCTGCAGAGCGAGGGCGTGCACGACCTCGACGCCGGCTACGTGGCCGGCCTGGTCGAGATGACCCGCGCGGCCGGCGGGCTGTGGATCGCCGACGAGGTGCAGGGCGGGCACGGCCGGACCGGCGCGGCGATGTGGTCGTTCCAGCGGTTCGGGATCGTCCCCGACTTCGTCACCCTCGGCAAGCCGATGGGCAACGGCCAGCCGGTGGGCGCGGTGATCACCCGCCGGGACCTGCTGGAGCGGTTCGCCGCGGACACCGTGTTCTTCTCCACCTTCGGCGGCAACCAGGTCTCGATGGCCGCCTCGCACGCGGTGCTCGACGTGCTGGCGGACGAGCGGGTACTCCCCCGCGTGACCGAGGCGGGCGAGGCGCTGCGGGCGGCCGTCCGGGCGGCGACCGCCGGGCACGACCGGGTCGGCGACGTCCGCGGCGTCGGCCTGGCCAACGCGATCGAGCTGGTCACCGACCGGGCCTCCCGGCGGCCGGACCCGGCGGCCGCGGCCGCGGTCAAGGACGGCCTGCGGCGGCGCGGCGTGCTGGTCGGCAGCACGAGCCGGGCCGGCAATGTCCTGAAGGTGCGGCCGCCGCTGGCGTTCACCGCCGACCTGGTCCCGGTTTTCGTCCGGGCGCTCACCGAGGCGCTGGCCGACCTGCCCGGGACGGCGGCGTGACCGGCGGCGGCGTGACCGGCGGCGCCGTGACCGAGTCGGCCGCGTTCGTCCCCGATCCGGTCTCCGGCCGGATCTTCGCCACCTCGCGGCTGGTGCGGATGACCGACGTGACCCCGTCCGGGCGGCTCCGGCTGGACGCGATCGCCCGCTATCTCCAGGAGGCCGCCGAGGACGACGTCACCGACTCGGGCTGGGACGAGCCGTACGACTGGCTGCTCCGCCGGTCGGTGGTGACGATCGCCGGCTTCCCGGCGCACCGCGAGCGGGTCACCGTCCGGACCTTCTGCTCCGGTACCGGGCCGCGCTGGGCCGAGCGCACCACCACCGTGTCCGGCCCGGGCGGCGACCTGATCCAGGCCCGGGCCATCTGGGTCGCCGTGGCCAGTCAGACCGGCGCCCCGGCCCCGTTGAGCCGGGAATTTCTCGCGGTCTATGGCGAGTCCGCGCGCGGCCGCAGGGTCACCGCCCGGCTGTATCACGACGGGCCGGACCCGGCGCTGGTCGGCCGGCCGTGGCCGGTGCGGGCGGCCGACCTCGACCCGGCCGGCCACGTCAACAACACCGTGCACTGGGCCGCCGCCGAGGACGCACTGGCCGGGGCGGGCTGGCTGCCGTCGGCCGCGGAGATCGAGTACGCCCAGCCGATCCTGCCCGGCAGCGAGCCGACGCTGGTGGTCGGCGAGCACCTCCCGTCCGGCCTGGACGTGTGGCTGATGGCCGGCCGGGACCGGCTGGTCTCGGTGCGGCTGTCGGCCTGAGCCGACCGGGTTACCCGAGGAACTTCAGCCGGGGCCACGCCGCCGACCACGAGGTCCGCAGGTCAGAGCAGATCCAGACCGGTGCCCCCTGCTCCTGATCGGCCACGCCGAGGTGGTTGTTCAGATTCCCGGCGAGCCGGAGCGTTCCGCACAGCGGGGTCAGCGCGGCCCGGGTGAAGCCGACGGCGACCGCGGACCTCGCCGAGGCTGGCGGCGGGCCCCAGTACCAGAACGCGTTGTGGCCGCTGTACACCGCCGGCAGGCCATCGGCCGGCCCGAACCGCAATACCGCGCCGGCCTCGCCGTAGTTGCTGGCCAGCACGATCGTGGCGGAACGCTGCGCGAGCGGCAGGGACCGGTACACGGCGGCGATCTCGCGGACGTAGGCCGGCCAGCCGATGGTCTCCCCGGCGTCGTAGTTCAGCGTCACGATCGGGGTCCGCCCGACGGCGGTCACCGGCAGCACGGGCAGCGTGACCGGCACCAAGGTCAGGGTCAGCGCGACCAGGACGGCGGCGAGGCCGGCCCGGGCCCTGGCCCGGCCGCGGCGCAGCCAGTCCAGGGTCGGCTGGGCGCCGGCGCCCAGCAGCACCGGGTACAGCCCGCCCAGGTAGTACGGCTTGCCGCCGGTGGCGATGAACACGGCGGCAAGCACCAGCCAGGCCACGCCGAGCGCGCGGCACCACCGCAGCGGGCCCGGGCGCAGCAGCCGGACCAGTCCGGCGATCCAGACCGGCGCCAGATATCCGGTCAGGATCAGCTGGGCCGGCAGGAACTCCCAGGGCGGCGCGGAGGTCCCCGAGCCGCCGTTGGCGATCGAATGGGCGATCGCCAGTTCCGGCCAGCCGTGGCTCGCCTGCCAGGCCAGGTAGGGCAGCCACAGCGCGACGGCGATCACCCCGCCCGCGTACAGCCAGGGTGACCGGAACGGCCGCCGCGGCCCGGCGAGCAGCAGGCCGGCGACGACGCCGAACAGGCCGAACGCGATCAGGTCGCTGTCGAACAGGCCGACCCCGGTGGCGAGGCCGACCGCGAGCCAGAGCCGGTCGTCGCCGGTCCGCAGGATCCGGACGACCAGCCAGGCGACCAGCGCCCAGGCGGGCAGGTCGAAGGTCGTGGTGCTGAGCAGGTGACCGGCCCCCAGTGTCATCGGGGCGATCGCGATCGCGGCCGCGGCCAGTGCCTGCGCCCGGCGCCCGGCGCCGAGTTCCCGCGCGGTCAGCCCGGTCAGCAGCACGAGCGCCGCGCTGGCCAGCGCCGACGGAAGCCGCAGCACGACCAGCGAGCCGGGCGCCAGCACG
Source organism: Actinomycetes bacterium (assembly GCA_021792855.1). Classification (GTDB taxonomy): domain Bacteria; phylum Actinomycetota; class Actinomycetes; order Streptosporangiales; family Streptosporangiaceae; genus Chersky-822. Next base: position 21,757 of record JAJYTW010000018.1, on the reverse strand, counting down.
CTCATCACCCGGGCGAGCAGCGGCACTAGCGGCGGCTGGTCCGGATACCCCCAGGCCAGGTGCTGCCCGCAGGCCAGGAAGTACAGCTCGTCCCGGTGATAGCCGTAGCGGCCGGACAGCACGATCAGCAGCGCGGCAAGTCCGGTCGCGATCGCGGCGACCGGCAGCAGCGCGAAGCCGGGCAGGCCGGCGGCCCGGTACGGGCTGACCGGGCCGGAGCCGTTACTCGCGGCGCCGGAGGCGGCCCCGGTAATGGTGCGCACAATGGCACATTCTGGCCGGGGCGGCGGACGCACGCAATCGGCTCCGGGGGGCGCCGGCCGCTCCCCGCTGGCGTGGCCGGCCGCTCCCCCGAGTGCCGCCGCCTCCCGCCGCCGTCGCCGGCGTGGTGTGGATGGCACATATTGGTCACTGGAGGGTCCAATATGTGCCATCCACACCACAGCCGGACCTGGCCATGGTGTCTCCGGATGGAGACTGTCGGCGCCGGCGGCGCCGGCGTAGGAAGCCGGCTCGCAGGGGCCGGCGCTGGCACTCGGCGTGGCCGCCGGCCGCTGACGGGACGGCGATGTGGCCGCCGGCGCGATTCCCGACTGGCACCGGTTCGCCGAAACAGCGACAATTACGTTCCAGTAACGCTATTCACGGTCGCGATCGGATGGAATGTCGCTGCTCGTACTTGGTCTCGCAGTGGGTGGGCTTCTGACCGAACTGGCTGGTTCGGCCGCGCTGGCAGCACTGGCCGTCGAGTCCGCCCGGTCCTCCGGCGCGGTGCGGGACGGGGGCACCCGGCGATGATCTACACGCCGCCCAAGGTGCCATGCGGCGAGCGGTCCGGCTACCCGTGTCAGCGCCTGGTCTCGCTGCTCAGCCCGCACTGCGGCGACCGGCGGCACTTTCCCGGCGCGAACGGCGGCCGCCCGGTCGCGAGGAACCGGCCGCGCAAGATCGGCCTGACCGTGGCCGAGGATTACGACCTGATCGAGGACGATTTTCCGGATCTGGACCCGGTCACCTTCGACGCCCGCAGAGTCTGGGTGACCAGGCCCGCGCTGGATGCCTGGGGGCGGCACCACCGGCTGCTGCAGGCCAGGATCCGGCTGGCGCTGACACGGGGCGGCTACTGGCGGACCGCCGACGGCGGTCACCTGCTGGAGATCGGGCGGCATCAGTTGGAACTGTCTGCCGACGGGCGGTACTGCGTCGGGTACGTGTTGCTGCCGGTTCCGCCGCCGCCGCCGTGTGGCAGCCCGATCGATGAGCTGCGGGCGCCGCAGTGGGACCTGGCGGCGGTGGCGCTCTCGCCGCACGCGGTGCGACAGTTCGCCGGGCGTCATCGGGTGGACGAGGACACCGCGGCGGATGAACTGTTCGACCTGCTGGATGACGCGGCGGCGCGCGGCAAGCGGTTCAGGTTCGCCAGCGGTGAGCACGCGCTGGCGGTCGACGGCTTCACGATCACCCTCGCCCCGGATGGCGCAACGGTGGTCCGCTACGCCACCGTGCACGCCGAGCGGACTCCATCCGATGTGCGGGACAAGGTGCCGTCCCGGTACGGCCGCAAGCACCGCCGTAGTCCGGCCCGGTGGGCCGCCTGGATGGCCGAGCGAGATGCGGCCGTGTGCGCAGTGCAGCCCGAGGAATGGGTTTCGACGGGGCAGATCGCCGGCTGTTTCAGTCCGGATCGGGCCAGGATCACCGCCGGCGTCGTACCGCACGATCAGGCCGGCCGCGCGGCCGAGGTGCGCGCGATCCGGGAGAGGCTGCGCCGGGCCGCGTCGGCCGGGCGATGGAGTGCCGGCCCGGACGGATGTCACTTCCTGGCGCATGATGGCCGGGCCTGGACCGTCTCGCCCAACGGGCACGCTGTCCTGTCGTGTGCGCCGGCCTGGTGCCCGTCCGCTGCATCCGGGTACCACCCGGGTGAGCCGGCCGAGGGCGGATCCGGCGGGGACGCGGCGGCGCGGGCCGCCGGACCCTGAGGAGCGCGGACGTGGCAGAGGAAGCGCGCGCGGCACTGGCCGCCGACCGGGCGGCGACGGTCACGAGGCTGGCAGCGCTGGAGCGGGACTTCGCGGCGATCGTCGAGTCGGTCGCATCGGGCCAGGCCGGCGGCGATGATGAGCACGATCCGGAGGGATCCACGATCGCGTTCGAACGTCAGCATGTCGCCGCCCTGATCGACCAGGCGCGATCACATCTGGGCGCGGTCGACGCGGCGCTTGCCCGACTGGAGGACGGCAGCTACGGCCGGTGCGAGCGGTGCGGTCAGCCGATCGGCGCCGGGCGCCTGGCCGCCCGGCCGACGGCGACCCAGTGCGTGCGCTGCGCGGGCCGCCGCTGACGGCTATTCGATGATGTCGGTCGCGGACGGGCCGAACACCGCGAGGTGATCCAGCACCGGCGCCGGGTCGCCGGACCAGGCCAGCCTGGCCATCTGGTTCCGGCTGCGGCGGCCCATCCGCCAGCGGAACGCCTCATACAGCGTGGTCGACAGGGTCAGCATCTGGTCCGGATCGCCGGCCGCCGGGTCCGGGTCGGGACCGGCGAGCACCTCGCCGTCCTCGGTCCGCACCCGGAGCGGGACCGGAACGCTCAGCCGGGACAGCATCTGGGCCGAGCAGCGCTGGACGATCTCGGAGTCCTGGGCCCCGGGCAGGCCGATCGCACCGCGGATGTCCTGCTCGTGGCTGGCCAGGTCGATGACCGCCGGCCAGATCCGCCGCTCGGCGATGATCGGCTCGAACCGGGAGGCGGCGCGGGACCAGCGGGCCAGGATCACGGGGATGGAGGCGTCCGCTCGGGCGGCGACCTGGGCCGCGGTGTCGGCGTCGCTCGGCACGCCGGTCAGCCGCCCGTCCAGGGTGTCCTCGGCGATCGCGCACAGGTGCGCGAGCACGTCGCGCACGACCCACCCCGGGCAGGCGGGCACCGGGGCGGCCAGTGCCCCGCGATCCAGTCCTTCGGCCAGGGCCACCAGTCGCTGCCTGGTAGCCCGGTACAGCCCGGCGAGCTCCGGTCCAGAAATGCGGTGACTCATCACCCGATTGACCCTAGACCGGCTCGCTGGGACTGGCCACCGGGTCGGTTCCGACGGCGTGCGGATCGAGCAGCGTGTCGCATCATTGGTTATGGTGATTTACCGGAACGCCCGAGCCTGGAACTTGCGAGCCTGGGGATGGTGCGATCGTGCGGCTACGAGCCACGCTGGTGCTCGCGGCAGGCTGTGTGCTCGCCGGGTCGGTAGCGGCCTGCTCGGGTAGCCCCGGCGCCACCGGCACGAGCATCGCCACCGGCATCGGGCCGCGGGTGCGGGCGAGGGCGATCGCCGCTATCCCGGCCGAAGACACCTCCCTGAACACGGACCGCATCCCGCAGTCGGCGTCGTGCTCCTCGACGGCTGACTGCACCGTCGTGTATCCGGGGTCCAAACCGCAGATCTACGCGGTGAGCGAGATCGGCGGGGCCTGGCATGGCCCCGTGCCCATACCCGGTCTGACCGGGGGGTACGACAGCGGCCTGGCTATCTCGTGCCCGGGTGCAGGTGATTGCCTGGTTGGCAGCACCCGGGAGGCGGGCGGCCCGCCGGTGGCCCGGTTCGCCACCTCCCGGCAGGGCTCCTGGAGCCGGGCCGCGACGATTCCCGGCGTGGTCGCGCTGAGCGGCGGCGGCATGAGCGAAGTGACGGCGCTGTCCTGCGGCGGCGGCGGATGGTGTGCCGTGGCCGGGGAGTACGGAAAGGCGGGCAGCCGGCTCTACGGCGGCGCAGGCCATCCGCTCACCCCGTTCCTCGCCACCGTGCACGACGGACAGTGGACAAGCGCCGGGCGGGTGCCTGGGCTAGCCGCGCTGAACCGCGCGGGCTGGACGGCCACCATCGCGACGGTGTCCTGCGGTGCGGATGGCTGGTGCGCGGCGGGCGGCTCCTACCAGGACCGGTCCGGTAGCGCGCTGGAAGCGTTTGTCGTGACCGGCCGGGACGGGCGGTGGGGGCAGGTCCGCCGGATCGCGAGTGCGGTGCCGGGCAGCGCTGTGCCGGGAACCACGTTCCCGGGCGGCACGGTGCCGGGCAGCACGGTGCCGGGCAGCGCTGGCGTTACGGAGATCTCATGCACGACACCGGGCAACTGCTCGGCGGCGGGGACCGCCGGAGCGCGGGTCGCGATTGGCGGGATCACCCGGGCTTTCGTCGTCACCGAGCGAAACGGCCAGTGGGGGCAGCCCGAGAACATCCCGGGCGTCAGCCTGGGAGCCACGCTCACGGCGGCGGTCAGCACCAGCCTGGGATGCCGGGCGCCTGGGGACTGCGTGCTGGCCGGCTATTACGCGGCGAGCCAGGATTGCGGCGGCGAGTACAACTTCTGCTACCAGGCGAACTTCTCCGCCGTTGTCCCGTTCGTCGCCCGGCAGGTGGCCGGCGCCTGGCAGCGGGCCGGGCAGATCCCGGGACTCGCGGTGCTGAGTCCGGGGATCGCGGTGGTCACGTCGGTCGCGTGCGGCAGCGCGGGGTTCTGCGAGGCGGTCGGGTTCACCACCGGCAACACGGCGGACGCCGCGGTTCGCGCGTTCGTCGTCATGGCCCCGGGAGGCATCTGGGGCCGGGCGCGGCGGGTGCCGGGCCTGGTTGCCCTGCGCGCCGCCGGGTCCGAGATGGACTTCACCTCGTGCGCCGGGCGGGCGGGAGCCCGGCCGGGGTGCGTCGCCATCGGCAGTTACGGCATCGCCCGGCATCCCGGCGCGCAGTGGCGGCGGTACCTGTTCGCGACGCGAGGCTGAGGCGGTGCCGCCGGGGCTCCCGGCCCGATCCGGGGCCGGCCAGGGCGGTCAGGCCGGGACCGACAGGGACAGGCCGAACCGGCCGCCCGCGTCGGTCCACCAGGACCGCATCGCCAGCCCGGCGGCGGCTAGCTCGGCGGCCAAGCCCTCGCGCCGGAACTTGGCGGAGATCTCGGTCCGCATCTCCTCCCCCGCGGCGAAACGCACGGTGCGGTCGATCCCCGGCACATGGATGGTCTGATCGGCCAGGGACCGCAGCCGCATCTCGATCCACTCGGCTTCGGCGTTCCAGACCGCCACATGCTCGAACTGGTCGACGTCGAAGTCGGCGCCAAGCTCGGCGTTCAGCACCCGGAGCATGTTCTTGTTGAACTCGGCGGTCACTCCCGCGGCATCGTCGTAGGCGGCGACCAGCACGGCCGGGTCCTTGACCAGGTCGGTGCCGAGCAGCAGCGCGTCGCCTGACCGAAGCTCGGCGCGCACCCGGGCGAGGAACTCGGCGCGCTCGGCCGGCAGCAGGTTGCCGATGGTCCCGCCCAGGAACACCACAAGCCGCCGCCCGGGGTCGCCGGGCAGGCCGAGGTGGGCGGTGAAGTCGGACAGCACGGCGTGCACGGCCAGGTCCTGGTAGCGCTCGGTCATCCTGGTGGCGGCGACGGCGAGCGCGGCCTCGCTGACGTCCACCGGCACGTACCGGCGGAGCGTTCCGGCCGCGGCCAGCGCGTCCAGCAGCAGCCGGGTCTTGTCACCGCTGCCCGAGCCAAGCTCGGCCAAGGTGGCCGCCCCGGTCTGGGCGGCGATCTGCCCGGCGGCGGCGGCCAGGATCTCCCGCTCGGCGCGGGTCGGGTAGTACTCGTCCAGCAGCGTGATCTTGTCGAATAGCTCGCTGCCCCGCTCGTCGTAGAACCACTTCGGCGGCAAGGACTTGGGCGTGGCGGTCAGGCCGGCCAGCGCGTCGGCGCGCAGTGCGGTGGCGAAGAACTCCTCGGGCAGCCTGCGGTCGATCTGGATGGTCGTCATGGACTTGAGTCCTCTCCTGCGCCGGGCCCCGCCCGGCGGCTCGGTTCGGCCGTCAGCGGGTCGTGGTGGGCAGCGGTCGGATCGTGACCGCCGCCGGGGTCGCCTCGAGCACGCTCCCGGGTGGCACCTCCTCCCAGTCGTCGTCATCGTCGTAGGGCTCGGAGGCCACCAGCACGCCGCCCGGCCGCTGCCGGTAGCACAGCGTGTCCCCGGCGGCGGTGGCCGCGATCGCGGTGCCGTCGGTCAGCAGCAGGTTGAACCGGCCGGTCGCGCCCGCCGCGCGCAGTTCGCCGATGGTGCCGGCCAGCGCGTCCGGCATCGGCTGGCCGTCCCGGAGCCTGCGCTGCGTCAGCGCCCACAGCAGGGCGGTGTCGCAGCGGGCCTGCAGGCCGAGCAGTTCGGCGGGCGTCAGCGATTCGGCTAGCCGGAGCACGGCGGCCGCCTCCGCGTCCTCGTCCCCGGCGGCCGGCCCGCCGGCCTGGCCGGTTGCCGCGGCCTGGGGCCGGTAGCGTCCGGGCGCGGTGCCGCCGCCGGCCGCGGCCGACCAGCCGCGCAGCACCCCGTTCAGGCTGAACAGCCAGCGCCCGGCGGCGTACGGCGCGGCCGCCGACGCCTCGGCCCCGGTGCCCGGCGACGCGGACCGCACGGCGCATAGCATCGCCCGGCTCCGGGTCACCCGTGCCAGGTCCGTAACGCATTCGTCCGACCAGATCGGGCCCGCCCGGCGGTATCTGGCCGGGACCGGGTCATGGTCGGCGTACCAGCCGATCCCGAAGCCATCGGCGTTCATCGTGCCGTGCCGCTGCCTGCGGGGTTCCCAGGCCTGCCGGAACAGGCTGTGCGGCGGGTCGAGGACGACCGAGGCGATCGTGACCGGCTCGCCGAGGTAGGCCAGGTGCCGGCACATCAGGCCAGGTCCGCGTCGCGTGCGGTGCGGAAGCCGGCGAAGATCTGCCGCCGGATCGGGTAGTCCCAGTTCCGGAAGGTGCCGCGGCAGGCGACCGGATCGGCGGAGAACGCGCCGCCGCGCAGCACCTTGTACTCGGGGCCGAAGAAGACCTCGGAGTACTCCCGGTACGGCCAGGCCCGGAACCCCGGGTACGGCAGGAAGTCGCTAGCGGTCCATTCCCACACATCCCCGATCAGCTGGCGGGCCCCGGACGGCGCGGCGCCGGCCGGGTAGGAGCCGGCCGGCGCGGGCTGCAGGTGCCGCTGGCCGAGGTTGGCGACGTCCGGCGTCGGGTCGGTGTCGCCCCACGGGTAGCGCAGTGACCGGCCGGTCGCCGGGTCGTGCCTGGCCGCCTTCTCCCACTCGGCCTCGGTGGGCAGCCGGCGGCCCGCCCACCGGGCGTAGGCGTCCGCCTCGTACCAGCACACGTGCAGCACCGGCTCGGCCGGCGGGACCGGCTCGAGCAGCCCGAACCGGCGGCGGAGCCAGCCGCCGGACCCGTCGCGCTGCCAGAACTGCGGTGCGACCAGCCCGGCCAGCTGCCGGTGGTCCCAGCCGGCCGGGGTCCACCATCGCGGATTGTCGTACCCGCCGTCGGCGATGAACTGGGCGTAGGCGGCGTTGGTAACCGGGGTGGTGTCGAGATAGAACGCCGGGACGCTGACCTGGTGCGCCGGGCGCTCGTTGTCCAGTGCCCACGGCTCGGTCGAGGTGCCCATCGTGAACGGCCCGCCGGGCACCAGCACCTCGGGGGGCAGCCGGAGCACGTCCGGCGCCGGCGGGCCGGGCGGCGGCGCGACCAGCACCGGGCTGCCGTCCCTGAGCTGATGGGTGGCCAGCATGGTCTCGTCGTGCTGCTGCTCGTGCTGGGCGATCATCCCGAACACGAAGCCGTCCCTGGTCAGGTCCGCGCCGCCGAAGCTGACCCGGTCGAGCAGGTCGAGCACCCGGCCGCGGACGTCCCTGGCGTAGCGCCTGGCCTCGGCCGGTGGCAGCAGCGGCAGGCTGGGCCGCTCCGCCCGGGGATGCTCGAACGCGTTGTACAGCGGGTCGATCTCCGGGTGCATCGGGTCCCGGCCGCCGACCTCGCGGAGCAGCCAGAGTTCCTCCTGGTTGGCGACGTGCGCGAGATCCCAGACCAGCGGTGACATCAGCGGCGAGTGCTGCCGGACCAGGTCGGTGTCGTCCACGCAGTCGGTGAGCCCGCTGGTCCGGTCCCTGGCCGAGGCGAGCCGGGCGGCGATGGCCTCCCGCAGGGCCGCGGTGCCGGCGGTCATGGTCACGGTTCCTCCCGGAGGTTGTCGAGCACGTCATCGGCGGGGCATCGGCCCCGCAGCACGAATCGGTCGGCGAACCGGGCGACCTGTGCCCGGATCGCCGGGTCGGCGGCCGGCCGGGCCAGGGCGGCGTCGGCTGCGGCGAAGCAATCCCTGGCCGCCCGGGCCAGCACCGGATCGGCGAGGCCGTCCCTGGCGGCGGCGAGCCACGGGTTCCCCGGCCGGCGCCAGAGCGGCCCGGTCGCGGCGAGCGCGGCCTGGGCGGCGACCGGGTTGTCGGCGAGCGCGGTTACCACCGCGAGCGGGACGACCCAGCCGTCGCCGGGCTGGGCGTCGATCATCCGCAGTTCCAGGTGACCGCGCGGCCGGACCGGCGGGAACAGCGTGGACAGGTGATAGGCGAGATCCTCGGCGGTGGGGCCGTCGGCCTCCGGGCGGCCGGGTGCCCCCCGCAGCCAGTCCCGGAAGGTGATCCCGGCCGGGGCGCTCCACGGCCTGCCGTCCGGCCTGCGGACGCAGAGCAGTTCGGCGTCGAGCGCGTACCTGGTCCAGGCGGCCCGCGGATCGCCGTCGGGATCGGCGGCGCCCTGCCCGGTGCGGCCGGGGCGCTGTGCGGGCAGCGGCAGCCGGGCCGGCTCGGCCCCGGGCGGCGCGTGCGTGCGGCACGGGTCCAGCCGGTGCCAGATCAGCTGCCTGGTGCACTTCCAGCCGGTGGGGCGGCCGTGCCGCAGCGGTGAGTTGGCGAACGCGCCGACCAGGACCGGCCCGATCGCGTGCAGCAGGCGCCACCGGAAGCCGACGCCGGACGGCCCGCCGTCGTCCAGGCCGGCGTCCACGCATACCTGCACCGACGCGGTGCTGCACATCATCAGGCGGCCCCAGGCGCCGCGCCGGTCGAAGTACTCCTCCATCGCCGCGTACCTGGGCAGCTCAAGTCCCCGGCGGGGACGCCGGAGCGGGTCGAGTCCGGCGCCGGTGAGCGCCAGGCCGTCCGCGGCGAACGCCTCAGCCAGGGACGTCAGATCGGTGCGGGCCGCGGCGACGCATGCGGTCAGGGTCGCCGCGGGAGCCGTGCTGAGCTCGACCTGGCCGCCGGGTTCCAGGGTCAGCAGCCCGGATGCCGCCAGGACACCCGGCCGCTGCAGGTCGCTCAGAATATCTTTTATGCGCTGAAATGGGATATGCAAGGTCGGGTTGACGCGATCACCGACCAGCCACTCAAGTTCGGTGCCAACGGTTCCCGGCGGCCCGGTCTTGAAGCAGATGGTGCCTACCATCTGCTCGGCCTCGTCCTCGGTCAGGATCTGGCTGGCGACCTCGGTGTCAACGGGCAGCTTGATCACCATCTTTCCGGTGGATCTCGGCATGCTCGGGGCACGTGTCTTTGCAAACGACTGGCTAGCACCTGTCATTCCTTGATGTTCTTGCCCAATATCAAGATTCGATGCCGCACACCGGGAGGGTTTCGTGGGTCAGCATGAGTTCGATGTCGTCGTCCTTGGGCTAGGGCCGGGCGGCGAGGAGGTGGCCGGCCGGCTGGCCGAGGCCGGCCTCGCCGTGGCGGGCGTGGAGTCCCGACTGGTCGGGGGCGAGTGCCCGTACTTCGGCTGCGTCCCGTCGAAGATGATGATCCGCGCCGCCAACCTGCTCGCCGAGGGGCGCCGGATTCCCGGTATGGCCGGGCGGGCGGCGGTGGACCCGGAGTGGTCGCCGGTGGCCGCCAGGATCCGGGCCGAGGCGACCGACGACTGGGACGACACCGTGGCCGCCGACCGGTTCACCGGCAAGGGCGGCACGCTGTTCCGAGGCGTCGGCCGGATCACCGGGCCCGGCGAGGTGCGGGTGGGCGAGGATGTGCTGCGGGCCCGGCGCGGGATCGTGATCAACACCGGCGCAGGGCCGGCCATCCCGCCGATTCCGGGCCTGGCGGGCACCCCGTACTGGACCAACCGGGAGGCCGTCCAGGTCACCGAGGTGCCCGGGTCGCTGATCGTGCTCGGCGGCGGGGCGATCGGCGCGGAACTCGCGCAGGTGTTCACGAGATTCGGCAGCAGGGTCAGCGTGGTCGAGGCGATGGACCGGCTGCTCCCGGTGGAGGAACCGGAGTCCGGGGCGCTGCTTGCCGAGGTGTTCGGTGCGGCGGGCATGACCGTGCGCACCGGCGCCGCGGCGGCGTCGGTGCGTCATTCCGATGGCCGGTTCACGGTCGCACTGGACACCGGCGAAGCGCTGGACGCCGAGCGCCTGCTGGTCGCCACGGGCCGGCGGGCCGACCTGGCCGGGATCGGCGCGGGCGCGATCGGCCTCGATGAGCACGCGAGGTTCATCGCGGTGGATGAGCGGATGCGGGCCGCCGACCGGGTCTGGGCGATCGGTGACATCACCGGGAACGGCGCGTTCACCCACATGTCGATGTACGAGGCCGGCATCGTGATCGCGGACATCCTCGGCGAGCAGCACCACTCGGCCGAGTACCACGCGGTGCCCAGGGTCACCTTCACCGACCCGGAGATCGGCTCGGTCGGCCTGTCCGAGGCACAGGCCAGGGATCGGGGACTCGATGTGCGGGTGGGGATCAGCCAGATCCCGTCGTCCTCGCGCGGCTGGATCCACAAGGCGGGCAACGAGGGCTTCATCAAGCTCGTGCAGGACGCCAGGCGCGGGGTGCTAATCGGCGCGACCTCGGCCGGCCCGGCCGGCGGCGAGGTGCTGTCCATGCTGACCCTGGCCGTGCACGCCGGGGTGCAGGTCCAGCGACTGCGCGAGATGATCTACGCCTACCCGACGTTCCACCGGGCGGTCGAGTCCGCGCTCGCCGACCTGGCCTGACCGGCGGGCGTGGCGCGTCGGCACACGGGGGGCAGATAAGTTAGTTTCCGGACATTGAGCGAGGGAGGACGATGAGCGGAGTCGCCAGCCTGGTGTCATCCGGGCCACTGCTGCTCGCGATCCCGATCGCCGCGGCGGCGGGTGCGGTGTCGTTCCTGTCTCCCTGCGTGCTTCCACTGGTTCCCGGCTATCTGTCCTACATCACCGGTATGTCCGGTGTTACGGCCGCCAGCCAGGGCTCGCCGGGCGAGGACGCGGCTGACGGCACGGCGGCTGACGGCACGGCGGCTGACGGCCCGGCGAGTGCCAGCCCGGCGGGTGCCGCCGGGCCGGGCCGGTCGTCCGGGGCAGCCGCAGGCGGCGGTCCGGTTACGGCCACCGTCCCGGGCACCGCGGCGGCGATCGCCCTGCCGGTTCGCCCGCGACCGAGCAGACGGCGAGCGGTGGCCGGGACGGCCCTGTTCGTGCTCGGCTTCTCCGCCCTGTTCGCCACCTACGGCCTGGCCTTCGGCAGTGTCGGGAGCATCCTGCTGGCCCACAAGCAGGGGCTTGCCCAGGTGCTCGGCGTGGTGCTGATTCTGCTCGGGCTGATGTTCGCCGGCGTCTTCGAGCGGTTCAGCTTCGCCGGCCGGATCGTCAAGCCGCAGTACCGGCCCAGGGCCGGCCTGGCCAGCGCTCCCCTGCTCGGCGTGCTGTTCGGGGTCGGCTGGAGCCCGTGCATCGGCCCGGCCCTCGGCGCGGTGCTCACCCTCGGCATGACGACAGGAACCGCGGCACGGGGCGCGCTGCTCGCCTTCGTCTACGGCCTGGGCATCGGCATCCCGTTCATGATCGTCGCCTTCGCGGTCGAGCGCGGGGTGTCCCTGTTCGGCTGGGCCCGCAAGAACGCCCGGCTGATCTCCCGGATCGGCGGCCTGCTGCTGATCGTGGTCGGGATCGCCGAGCTGACCGGTGCCTGGTCGGGTGCCATGCTGTGGCTTCAGGAGCACTGGATCTCGGGCTACCAGCCGCCGATCTAGCCGGGCCCGGTGCTAGCCGGCCGGCTGCCGTGGTGGCAGCGCCGGTCGGCGGCGGGACGGCCGGTCTGCCCGGCTCGGCGGGGTATGCGCCGGCCGCTCGGCCAGCGACTCCAGGGCAATCTGGACCGCCCGCTCCAGCTGCACGTCCCGGCCGGCCGCCCAGTCGTCCGGGGACATGATCACCTCGACGTCGGGGTCGACACCGTAGTTCTCCACGCCCCACCCGAACCGGCTGAACCAGAACGAGTACTTGGGCATCGTCATCGAGGTGCCGTCGACAAGCTCGTGCCAGCCCTCGATGCCGATCACCCCGCCCCAGGTCCGGGCGCCGACCACCGGCCCGATCCCGAGCATCTGGATCGCGGCGGTGACGATGTCGCCGTCGGATCCGGCGTTCTCGTCCGCGATCGCGACGACCGGGCCGAGCGGGGCGTCGCCCGGGTAGCTCTCGGCGCTCCCCCGCCTGGGCAGATCCCAGCCGATCACCCGGCGGGCCAGCTTCTCGATCACCAGCTGCGAGGTGTGGCCGCCCCGGTTCGCCCGGACGTCGATGATCAGCGCTTCCTTCCGCATCTCGGTGCGCAGGTCGCGGTGGAAGTCGGACCAGCCCTCGCTGACCATGTCCGGCACGTGCAGGTAGCCGATCCGGCCGCCGCCAAGCTCGCGTACCAGCCGCCGCCGACCGGCCACCCAGTCCTGGTAGCGCAGCCGGACGTCGCTGGCCAGCGGGACCACGACCGCGCGCCGCGGTTCCGCACCCGGCCCGTCCGCCACGGTCAGCTCGACCGGCTTGCCGGCCGCGCCGACCAGCAGCGGGCCGGGCCCGGTGACCGGGTCGACCGGCTGGCCGTCCACCGCGAGCAGCAGGTCGCCGGCGCCGATCCCGGTCCCCGGCGCGCCGAGCGGCGACCTGGCCCGCGGGTCGGACGACTCGCCGGGCAGGATCCTGGCGATCCGCCAGCCGTCCGGGCCGGCCGCGAGGTCGGCGCCGAGCAGGCCGGCCACCTGGTTGGTCGAGTCCCTCGACCCGGCCGGGTCGATATAAGCGTGCGAGCTGCCGAGTTCGGCGACGACCTCGTGCAGCAGGTCGGCGAAGTCGCTGGCGGTGGCGATCCGGTCGAGCAGCGGGCGGTACTGCCCGAGCACGCCGTCCCAGTCGACCTCGGCCATGTCCTCGACCCAGAACTCGTGCCGCATCGCCCGTCCCGCCTCGGCGTAGGCGGCGCGCCAGAGCGCGGCCGGGTCGGCCAGGTACCTGGCCCGGCTCAGGTCCACGCCGATCCGGTCGTCGGCGTTCTCCGGGTCCGCCTTGCGGCTGGCCGGGACGACCACAAGCTGGTCCTTGTCGCGCACCACCAGCCGGTGTCCGTCGCCGCTGGGCACGAACCAGTCGACCTGCCCGATCAGCTCGGTGCGGCGGGCGCGGGCAAGATCGAAGTGCTCCAGGGCCGGCCGGGGCTGGTCATCCTCCAGCCGGGCGCCGCCCTCGCCTAGGTTGCCGGTGAGCGGGACCCTGAGCCAGGCCAGGCCGCCGTCGACGGCGTGCAGCGAGGCGTACCTCGCCTCGGGGACCGGTACCTGGATGATCCGGTCCGCGATCTGGTCCAGGTCGATCCGGACCGGCTGCGGCTGCCCGGCCTGGCCACTGCCGGCGTGGGCCGTGGCACCGGCTGCGGCGGACGCGGGGGCGCCGGCCGTGCCGGGCGTTCCGCCGTGGCCGGGCCCGTCGTCCGGCTTGCCGTCGCCGGTCGGCCGGCCACCCGGCAGCGGCCCGAACGGCGACGGCGTGGACGCGGCCAGGGCCAGCAGGTACGGCCGGCTCCCGTACGGGAAGGACAGGTCGAACACGTGCGCGTCGTACACCGGGTCGAAGGTCCGCCGGGACAAGAAGGCGAGGAACTTGCCGTCCGCGGTGAACGCCGGGTCGGAGTCGGCGAACCGGCCATCGGTCAGGTCGGTCACCGGCGCGTCCGGGTCGCCCACCCGGGTGATCCGCAGCCGGCTGAGCGGCCCCGGGCCGGGGTGCGACCAGGCCAGCCAGGCCGAGTCCGGGGCGAAGGCGAGCCCGCTCACCGGTCCCTCCGCGCTGCGGGTGATCTCGCGGACGGCCCCCGAGGCGACGTCCACCGCCAGCAGGCGGCCGTCCCGGGCCGCGACCGCGATCGTGCTGCCGTCCGGCGCGGCGGCCAGGTCGGACACCCAGCCGATCTGCCCGGCGGCGATCGTGCGGGGGGCCTCTCCGGCCGCGCGGCCCGAGCCGTCGGCGGGCGCGACCTGGATTGCCTCGGCGTCACCATCGACCACGACCCAGGCCACCTGCCCGGTGCCGCCGAGCACCCGCGGCAGCCGGGCGGTCGGCCCGGGGATGTCCGACAGCGCGCGGGCCGGTCCGTCCCGGTGAGTGAGCCAGTGCACGGTGCCGCGGACCTGAATGGCACTCGCCTGGCCGGTCTGGTCACAGCACAGGTCGGCCAGATGGTCGGCGGCGGAGATCAGGCGCGGCGCCCGGCCGGTCACCGGCGAGCCGAGGGCAATCTCGAGCCGGACGGCCGCGGTGTCCGCGCCGAGGTCACCGAGGAGCCACAGGTCGCCGGCGCACTGGTAGATCACCCGGGTCCCGTCGGTGCTGGCGTTGCGGACGTAGAACTCGTCGTGGTCGGTGTGCCTGCGCAGGTCGGTGCCGTCGATGGCGCACGAATACAGGTTGCCGATGCCCTCGTGGTCGCTGATGAACGCCAGCCGGCCGGCGACCAGCATCGGGCAGGCGAACTGGGCCGCCAGGCCGGCCAGCACCCGCCGGAAACCGGCCGGTCCTTCGGCGCCGGTCCCATCCGCCGGGGCGAGGCCGGCCGGGCCGGTCCAGAGCCGGCCGGCGGTGCCGCCGCGGTACCGCTTCCAGAACGCCGGCTCCTGGTACGCCCCGGTGAGCAGGGCGGTGCCAGCGGCGCTGACGGCGAGATCCTCCACCGGACCGAACGGCAGCCTGCGATGCTCGCTGAACCGGCCCGCCCCGTCCGCGACCGGAATCTCGTAGGCCCAGGTGTCGTGCCCGAACGGCAGGCCGGCCGAGGTGGTGGCGAGCAGGTCGCCGGACGGGGTCCAGCCACGCACCCTGGTGCCGCGGTCGGACCAGTAGCTGACCCGGGCCGGCTGGCCGCCGGAGACCGGCGCCAGGTAGATCTCGGCGGGCCCGTCGCGCCAGCTTGTCCAGGCGATGAACGCCCCATCCGGGGCGATCCTGGGCCCGGCGACGTTGGCCCGATCGGCGGTAAGCCGCCAGGCCCGGCCGCCGCCGGCGGGTGCCAGCCAGACGTCGTCGTCGGCGGTGAAACTGATCAGGTCACCGTTGATGTGCGGGAAGCGCAGGTATCCGGATGCGGTCACCGGCACATCCTAGATCACCGGCAACCGAAGATTTCGGGATTAAATGCCGCGTTCGGCCGCCCTGATAGGCCGGGCGGGCCGGTTAACCGCCCGGAAAGGTCTTCCGGCATTACTTAGCGTAGTCATTCCGACGTGAGTGTGTCCGGGTCCCTTGTCCGGAAACGGTGGAAGGCACGGGCGGTCGCTGCGAGACTGCGTTCGTGTCTATGGCGCGCGATCACGGCGGCTTCGGCCGGGCCGGTACCGGCCGGGCCCGGCTGCCCGCGGGATCGACCGTGCCCGCGGGATCGACCGTGCCCGCGCAGTTCGCCAGGACCGAGTCGCCCCAGGGACCGCCTGCCCCGGCCGCTACGCCCGGTCCCGGTGATCTCGACCGGATGCTGATCCGCGAGTCGTTCGGGCGCCTGCTGGCCGCGCCGGACGATGCCATGGAGTTCCTGTTCGCGCGGCTGTTCGTCGAGCATCCGGAATTGCGCGGGCTGTTCCCGCTGTCGATGGCGCAGACCAGGGCCGCGCTGGTCGGCCTGCTCGCGCGGCTGATCGGAGGGCTCGACGACCGGGACGCGTCCGAGCGACTGCTCGGCCAGGTCGCCACCGACCACCGCAAGTACGGCGTGCGCGAGCGGCACTACGAGCCGTTCTTCGACGCCCTGGTGGCGACCGTCCGGGAGGTCAGCGGTCCCGCCTGGTCCGACGACGCCGAGGCGGCCTGGTGCTCGGCGGCCGGCTACTTCCGCGCGGTGATGAAGTCCGCCGCGCAGGAAGTCCGCGAGCCGGCCTGGTGGGTGGGCGAGGTGGTGCAGCACGAGGTTCGGACCCCGACCATCGCGGTGCTGACCATCCGGCCGGACCAGCCGTTTGGCTATCTGCCTGGCCAGCATCTGTGGCTCCAGGTCCCGCGCTGGCCGCGGATCTGGCGCCGCTACTCGATCGCGAACAAGCCGAGGGAGAACGGCCTGCTGGACATCCACGTCCGGGCCGTACCCGGCGGGCTGATCAGCGGCACCCTGGTAAGTCACTATGCGGCGGGCGACACCGTGATCCTGGGCGCCGCCCGCGGGGAGCTCACCCTGCCGGCCGCGCCGGACCGGAACATCGTGTGTGTGGCCGGCGGCACCGGCCTGGCGCCGGCCAAGGCGATCATCGAGGCGCTGATCAGCGCCGTACGGCCCGGCAGGCGCCGCGACATCACGCTCTACCTTGGCGCCAGGACCGAAGCGGAACTGTACGACCTGCGCGACCTGACGACGCTCAGGCTCGCCTACCCGCAGTTCACGATCGTCCCGGTGACCAGGGACGGCACCGGCCCGGACGCGCGGGCCGGACGGCTGCCCGACGTAGTACGCGAGCACGCATCGTTCCGCGATACCGACGTGTACGTGACCGGCCCGGCCGGGCTGGTCACGGCGACCGCGCGGGCGCTGACCGGGCGGGTCGCGCCGGAGCGGCTGCACCATGACCCGCTGGACGCGCTCCGGGCAGCGAGCCACCGGGCCGGCCTGCCCGGCGCCGAGCCGCCCGAAGGCGGCCCGCTCGTCGGGAGCTGACTCGGCCCGCCCGCGCTCAGACCTTGCGCCAGCGCGGGATCCAGGCCCCGTCGGTCACCGTATAGTCGCCGAACAGTGCGGGGGCCTCGGTCCGCATCAGCTCGCCGATCATGCCGAACACCATCCGGATCTCCTCCTCGGCGCCGGGGTCGGTCCGGGCCTCGATGGTGTGCCGGAGAGCGCGGACGTTGGCTGACCACATGATCCCGGTGGCCACCCCATCCGGCGCTAGCCGCCGCATGAACGAGGTCTTGTGCTTCTTCTCGGTGAACGGCACCCCGGGCGTGTCTAGCTCGAAGTGCTCGGCCATCCAGCGCTGGAACTCCTCCATCTGGCCGAGCAGATCGGTCGCGCGGCTGATCAGTTCGGGGTCCTCGCGTGCCCAGTCCGGGAACCAGAACGGGATGTCGGTCAGCCGGACGAACCGGAGCGACTCCTGGGAGATCGCGACCCCCGGCCGGTGCCTGACCAGTTCGTGGGTGACCACCCGGCTGACGTTGTGCAGCACGAACCCGAACGTGACGTGCTCGAGGACCGAGCCGTGCGCCATCCTGAGGATGTTCTCCAGGTAGGCCTGCTGGTCGTTCCTGACCCGGACGATGTTCGGGTTCAGGCCGGGCTCCCAGGCCCGGTAGCAGAGCTTCCCGGCGAACTCGGCCAGGTTCTGCGCGTCGTCCAGATCACCACGGTCGAGCCGCTCCAGCCAGCTCTGACCGCCGACCTCCTCCAGGTAGGCGGCCAGCGCCTGGTAGTCGATCTGCGGCCGGCTGATCAGGAACACCTCGGGCTGCACGCTCTTCATGCCCGGCACCCTACCGGCGCGGGCCGACGACCGCGTGGTCAGCCGGTCTCCGCCGCCCCTCCTGGGCGAACAGTTACAACTCGGAGTAACTACGCAACTGCGCATTGTGACTACAACGTGGCGCAGCACGTCCTAGGCTCGCAGCGCATTGTCTTTGACGGCGGGTGGCAGCCACGTCGCCCGCCGAATCCGCAAGGGGGGACGGAGCATGCGCTGGTTTCGGCTGATGGGCACGACCGCGGTGGCCGGCATCGCCTCGATGGCACTGGTGGCGACCACGGCTGCCTCGGAGGCGCTCGCCGCTACCGCGCCGGCGGCGGGGGTCGGGCAGTTCACGACCTGGCGCGCGGCACAGCGGGCGGCAGGGTTCGGCCTGATGAAGCCGACGAACACCTACGGCGTGCACCGGGCCGGGAAGATCATGGTCACCCGGTGCGAGGAGCACCTGCGCAGCCGGTACCGGGTGACCACCGCCAACTATGGCAGCAGTGCCTTCCACTACATGGTGCTCAGCCAGAACAACTCCGGCGGCGCCTGCCAGCGCGAGGGCACGTCGCACCGGATCGGGAGGGTGCGGGTCCAGGGCGTCACCGCGGTCCTGCGCGGACTGTGCGACATGGCGCATCTGCCCCGGTGCAAGAACAACCGGAAGGCCTGGTTCTTCCTGACCTGGCGTAAGCACGGCGTGTACTACATGGCCGCGTCTTACGGCGAGTGGCAGAGCACGCTGATCGGGTTCGGCAGGCACCTGGTGCCGGTGCGCTGACCGGCGCCGTTCCCGGGCGGCCGGGCGGCTAGCGCCGCGCGGCCGCCCGGCACAGCCTGAGCACGTTGCCGATCAGGCCGGCGCCCACCCCGCCCGCGGCGGTCAGGATCGACTCGGGATGGAACTGCACCGCCCACCGCGCCGCGGCCACGTCCTCGATCGCCATCACCACCTGACCGCCGTCGGCGGCCGGGTCGGCGGTCAGCGCCGTCACCGTGAACCCGCCAGCGACCTGCGCCGGAGTGGCGTGCAGCGAGTGATAGCGGGCCGCGGTGAACTCGGCGGGCAGGTCAGTGAACAGCCCGCCGCCGGTGACCCGGACCGTGTCCGGCTTGCCGTGCGCGGGCGCCCGGAGCAGGCTCAGCGAGCCGCCCGCGTGCTCGATCATGGCCTGCAATCCCAGGCACACGCCGAACGCGGGAAGTCGCCGCCGGTCAAGCTCGCCGAGAAGGTCGTCGCAGCCGAAGTCGGCGGGCCGTCCCGGCCCGGGCGAGAGCACCACCAGGTCGGGCGCGTAGGCGTCGAGCAGTGCCGGGTCGAAGCCGGCCCGCAGCGTGGTCACCTCCGCGCCCTGCTCCCGGAAGTAGCCGGCCAGGGTGTGCACGAACGAGTCCTGGTGGTCGACGAGCAGCACCCGCAGTCCGTCCCCCGGCGGCTGTTCCGGCGCGGTGACCGGCGGCGCGGCGGGCGAGTCCGCGGGTTGGGTGCGTTGCGAATCGGATCGGAGATCCCCGGCGTCATCTGCCGCGGCCTGCCTGAGCACCTCGAGCAGCGCCCGGGCCTTCAGGCCGGTCTCCCGCTCCTCGGCGGCCGGGTCGGAGTCGAACAGCAGGGTCGCGCCGGTGCGGACGCACGCGATGCCGTCCCTGATGTGCGCGGTGCGCAGGGTCAGGCCGGTGTTCATGGTGCCGTCGAAGCCGAGCGCGCCGACCGCGCCGCCATACCACCGGCGCGGGCTGGATTCGTGGTCCTCGATGAACTGCATCGCCCAGGTTTTCGGCGCCCCGGTCACGGTCACCGCCCACATGTGGGTGAGGAACGCGTCCAGCGCGTCGAACCCGGGCCGGAGCCGGCCCTCGACGTGGTCCACGGTGTGGATGACCCGGCTGTACATCTCGATCTGCCGGCGTCCGATCACCCTGACGCTGCCCGGCACGCAGATCCGGGACTTGTCGTTGCGGTCCACGTCGGTGCACATGGTGAGCTCGGACTCCTCCTTGGCGGAGGACAGCAGCGCCCGGATGTTCTCCGCGTCCCCAAGCGGGTCCGCGCCGCGGGCCACCGTCCCGGCGATCGGGCACGTCTCGACCCGGCGGTGCTGGCCATCGATGCCGGTCACCCGCACGTACATCTCCGGCGACGCGCCGACCAGGTACTCCCCCTCCCCCAGGTTCAGGAAGAACTCATACGGCGCCGGGTTGTGCCGCCGCAGCCGCTCGTAGAACGCGGCCGGCGAGCCGCACCGGGCCCAGAACTCGTGGCTGGGCACCACCTCGAACAGGTCACCCGCCGCGAACCGCTCCCTGGCCTGCTCCACCACCTTGGCGTAACCGCCGGGTTCGGGGTCCGGCGGCAGCGCGCGGCCCGGGTCCGGCTCGCCCGCCGGGCGCCGCGGCGTGGCCCGCGCCAGGCCGGCCGTGGTCCGGCCGCCGATCTCGAACTCGTAGCTGTAGCGCAGCGCGGTCTCCCGCTTGCGGTCGATCACGTATAGCTCGTCGGGCAGGTGCAGGACCAGGTCGCGCTGCCGGTCGCCGGGGTCGCGGCCGGGCCGCAGCCGGATCGGCTCGAACTGAAAGGCCAGGTCGTAGCCGAACGCCCCGAACAGCCCGAGGTGCGTGTCCGGCCCGGCGAACAGGGCGATCACCTGCCGGACCGCGCTGAACACGGTCGGCCGCCGGCTCCGCTGCTCCTCAGGCACCGGCGTGGCCGGCTCGGGGATCAGCACCGTGACACTGCCGTGCCCGGCCGCGACGTCCTGGCTGGCCGGCACCGGGCGCCCGGCCCGCAGCAGTGCCTGGGTGAGCACCGGCAGCAGGACCGTGCCGCGCTCGTTCAGCGCGGTGGCGGTGAACTCCCGGCCCCGGGCGGTGAACTCCACGCACGGGTCGATGTAGCCGGTGTGCCACCGGCTGTACCGCCCCGGGTACTCCATGCCCGAACTGAACGAGCCGCCCCGGCGCTCGTCCACGCCGCGGATGATCCCGGCCAGGTCGCCGGGCTGGAACGGCGTCGCGGTCCGGGTGACCGTGATGCCGCCGCCGGTGACGTAGCGGGTGACTCCCTCCGGCGGCAGCGCGCCGAAGTCCGCGCCGTAGTCGATGCTGAGATCGGTATCCATCCGTCCGTCCTGCCTGGGTCGGGTCCGGATCGCCGCGGGCAGCGAAAAGGCGACCGCGCCGAGTCCGGGCGGTCGCCTGAGGTGATCTGCGAAGTACGCGAACCAGGCCCCGCCTAGCGGCGGCGCCACCACCATGCCAGGCGGTTCGCAGTCATCATGCGGGCAGCGTACACCAGAGCGGCGGTGCCCGCGCCCGGCCGGGCGGATCGGCCCGGCGAACAGCCCGGCGGGTCAGCCGAAGTCGACCAGGGTCCCGGCGCCGGACCGGGTAGCTGCCTGGTACGCGGCGGTGGCGGCGGCCAGGTCCTCGACCGCGAGGCCGAGCGATTCGAAGATCGTGATCTCGGCGGCGTCCCGGCGGCCCGGCCCGGTCGCGGTCCCGGCCTCGCCCCCCGGAGCGGCCGGACCGTCCGATCCGGCAAGCAGATCGCCGATCTCGGCCCGGAGGTGCTCCGGGCCGATCGCCCCGTCGGCGGCGGCGAGCAGGTAGTCGCCGGCCTCGGCGAGCACCGACTCGCGGCTATCGGCGAACAGGCTCGCGCCGGCGACCGTGGCGGTATCGAGTTCGCGGGTTCCGGGGAGGCACGCGCCGACCGCGTTGATGTGGGTGCCCGGAGCCAGCCAGTCCCGGTGCAGGACCGGCGTCGCCGAACTCGTCGCGGTCACCACGATCGCGGCCCCGTCGACGGCCTCCCGCGCGGAGGCGCAGGCGACCACCGGCGCCTCGCCGTCGGCGCAGCGGACGACGGCGCGGCCGTCCGCCCGGCCGGCCGCGGCGGCCAGGCGGGCCACGAACTCCTCCGCCCGGCCCGGGCGGCTGCCGGCGATCCGCACCTGCGCAAGCGGCCGGGTGGCGGCCAGCGCCGCCAGGTGCGCCCGGGCCTGCACTCCGGTTCCGATGATGGCGACCGTGTCCGCGCCGGACACGGCGAGCAGGTCGGTCGCCACCGCCGAGACGGCGGCGGTCCGGATCTCGGTCAGCGCCGAGGCGTTCAGGACGGCGACTGGCTCGCCGGTTGCCGCGCTGGACAGCAGCACGATCCCCTGGTG
>JAJYTW010000232.1 GCA_021792855.1 Actinomycetes bacterium | reverse complement strand
GGGATCAGACCCTGACCGAACTGGCCGGTCAGTCCGACGACGCGGCGGGGCGCCGGGCCGCGGTCGCCGCCGACGTCCCGGCGGATCTGCTCGAGCTGTACGAGAAGCTGCGGCCGCAGCATGGCGGCGTCGGCGCGGCGGCGCTGCGCCAGCGGCGGTGCACCGGCTGCAACCTGACGATGAACACGGTCGACCTGAACGCGATCCGGGCGGCGCCGGCCGACGAGGTGCTGCGCTGCGAGGAGTGCCGCCGGATCCTGGTCCGGACGCCCGAGTCCGGGCTGTGACCGAGCAGGAAGCTGGCTGGGGCACCGCGACCGGCCGGCCGACCGCCACCCTGCTGCTGCGGCACGGCCAGACCGAGCTGTCGGTGGAGCGGCGGTTCGCCGGCCGGGGCGACATCCCGCTGACCAAGCAGGGCGTCCGCCAGGCGGAACTGGCTGCCCGCAGGCTGGCCGGCGACGGCGCGGACGTGATCGTGACCTCGCCGCTGCAGCGGGCCCGCCGCACCGCCGAGGCCGTCGCCGAGGCCACCGGCGCGCCGCTGGTGGTCGACGAGGACCTGGTCGAGGCCGACTTCGGGGAGTGGCAGGGACTCACCTTCGCCGAGGTCGGCGCGCGCTGGCCGGATGAGCTGAGTGCCTGGATGGCCAGCCCGGACGTGGCTCCGCCGGCCGGGGAGAGCTTCGCCCAGGTCGCGATGCGGGTGCTGGCCGCCCAGGACCGGCTGCTGGCCGGTTACCCGGGGCAGCGGGCCGTGCTGGTCAGTCACGTTACGCCCATCAAGACACTGGTCTGCCGGGCACTGCTAGCCCCCCCGGAGGCTATGTTCCGGATGAATCTCGACGTCGCGTCGCTGTCTCGGATCGACTGCTTCGACAACGGGTCCGCCGTGCTGCGGACCCTGAACGACACCGCGCATCTGCGGACTCGCCGCCGGCGGCGGTAGCCCCGTAGACTGCGTGTTCAGGCGGCGGGCGAGCCGGCCGGGCGGTCGCGTCGGTCCTCTAACGGGGACCGCCGAGGAAGGTCCGGGCTCCGCAGGGCAGGGTGGTCGGTAACGCCGACCCGGGGTGACCCGCGGGACAGTGCCACAGAAAACAAACCGCCGCCGGCCGCGCGGCCTTCGGGCCCGTCGGCCGGCGGTAAGGGTGAAACGGTGGTGTAAGAGACCACCAGCGCCTGGGGTGACCCAGGCGGCTAGGTAAACCCCACCCGGAGCAAGGTCAAGAGGGTTCGCGGTCTCCGGGCCGCGAACCTGCGCGAGTGTCTGAGGGCGGCCCGCCCGAGCTCGCGGGTAGACCGCATGAGGCTGTCGGCAACGGCAGTCCTAGATGGATGGCCGTCGGCCCGCGTTCGCGCGGGCGCACAGAACCCGGCCTACAGGCCGACTCGCCCGCCGCCCCGTCACTGACCTGCGGCGGGGCGGTGTCCGTCGACTCTAGCGCAGTCACTGCGCAGTCAGACCTCTCCTGTGCTGCCTCCCAGGCGCTCTCTTGGCAGCCCATCACGCCGCATCCAGCACGCCCACGTGTGTCCTCGCGCGCCCCAGGCTTGTGACCGTCTGCGCCGGGCTGCCTCCCGGCGCGTCCGTGAAAGCGGGCTGCCGCAACCCTGCACGGCTGCGGCAGCCCTAAGCCGAACCGACCGCTAGGAGGTCAGCCAGCCATGCCATCCATCACATCAGACGACGCCTGCCCTGGACGGCGCGGGAGGAACTGCTCGACGCCCTCAGGGCCGTGCACGAGGCAATCGGCATCCCGCGCGCCGCCTGGCCGCCGTCCTTGCCTGCGAGTCCGCCGAAATTTGCTTGAGCAGAGCAAGGCGGCGGTCTCCGGGCGCTGGCTGCGGGGGCGGCGGGTTCGGTCATCACGGCGGGGTGACGAACGGGTGCCCGCTGCCGGCGGTCCAGGTCCAGGTCCAGACCGAGGCGGGGGCGGGCACCCGGTTGCGTTCTCCCCGGTCGGCGTGGGAACCGTGCCGGGTTCCGTGGCCCGCTCAGTGCGGCTCGCCGGGTGGCGGGTCGGGCGGGGTCGGGTCGGGCGGGGGAAGCGTGCTGGCGTGGCCGGCCAGGAACGCGGCCACCTCGGTGATCCAGCCGGTGACGGCCTGGTGCCCAGCGCGGGCTGCCGTGATCGTGGGCCATCCGAAGACTCGCTGGTAGGCGATGCGGCGGCCGTCGGGGCCGCGGACGCCGGCGCAGGTGCAGAACAGCAGCGGGCCGTCCGGGCCGTCGCCGGCGATGCCGGACCAGAAGGTGACCACGGTGACCTGCCGGCCGTGCCGGAGGCCGTCGGCGTAGCCGATGCGGCTGTAGCCGGGCCGGCGGCCCAGCTGCCGCCAGCGTTCCTCGCTGACCGGGTGCCCGTCCCGGTCGTAGTACAGGGCTTGCATCATCTCCCCCCGGGCCGCGGGGTGGCCCGGTGTCACCTCCTCTCCGCTGGGTGGTGCCGTCGCCGGCTGCCGTCGCCGGTGCCTGCCCGTCCCCGGCGCGGGCCGGGTCAGGCCTGCTGGCGGCTGGCGTCGCTGCTAGCGGTACGCGGCGCGAACCGTGCCCACAGCACCCGCGACAGGACCTCGTCCAGGCCGGCGGGGGCGGGCGGGGCGGGCGCGGACTCCAGCACGGTGAACGCCTCGACGTCCGGGTCGTCGGCGCTGGCGGCCAGCCAGGCCGGGTCGGCCAGGTCGCGGGCGGCCAGCCAGGCCGGGCCGGCCAGGTCGCGGGCGGCCAGTACCAGGTCGCGCAGCGGGCCGCTGGCGGCGGGGGTGACGTGCCCGCCCGCGGCGTCCAGGGCCGTGTCGCAGGCCTGCAGCTGCCGCAGGAGTACCGCGGCCCGGCCGCGGGCCAGGGAGCTGCGTTCGTGGCTGGCGGCGTACCCGGTCGCGGCCCGGGTCTTGGGGAAGTCGCTTCATGCTCAGGTCGCCTCATGGCCTGGTTATGCCGCGCCGTGCCGCGGCCGGGGGCGGTGGCGGGTCGGGCGCCCGGACCCGGGATCAGGACGGCTCCGGGCTCGGCAGCGCGGGACCGGGGCCGTCGGCGCCCTCGGCCTCGGCGGGCACGGTCAGCAGGTCCCGGTCCAGGCCGGTGATTTTGAGCAGCCGGCGGACGCTGGACGGGACGGCGGTCACGTGCAGGCTGCCGCCCGCCGCGGCGGCCCGGCCGGCCGCGTCGGCCAGGGCGCCGAGCCCGGAGGCGTCGATGAAGGTGATCTCGTGCAGGTCGATGATCACCCGCCGGCCCTCGGCCGCCGCGCTGTCCAGGACGGCGCGCAGCCGGGGCACGGTGCTGATGTCGATCTCCCCGGCCGCTGCGACCAGCACGTACCCGGGTCGGCGCTGCACGTGCAGCGTCAGGATCTGTTCCATGGCCGCGGGCCGCCGCAGGCCCGCCCGCGATCAGGCCGGCGGCCGGGCGGCCGTGGTGGTCGTCGTGTATCGCCTGCGGGCCTCAGCGGCCCGGTATCGCCTCCTTCCTAGCGTCCGGGCATGCCACGGTGAACTCCCGCTTCCCTCGGGCGCGGCGGCGGAGCCCCGGCCCGTCAGGTCCGCGGTTGCGTGGCCGCAGCTGGGTCACCCGCCGGTGATCTGGATCTGCCGGGGCTTTTCGGTCTCGGTCTTGGGCACGGTCACGGTCAGCACCCCGTCGGCCAGCGACGCGGTGATCTTGTCCGCGTCGGCCTGCCCGGGGAGCGTGACCTGGTACTCGAAGTGGCCGCTGCGGCGGGCGCGGCGCAGCGCCCGCCCGTCTGCGGCCTCGCGGCTGTAGTCGCCGGCGACGCGCAGTTCCCGCCCGGCCAGCTCGACGCTGATGTCGTCTTTCCTGACGCCGGGCAGCTCGACCTCCGCGACGTAGGCGTCACCGGTCTCGGTCAGGTCCGCGGCCGGCGACTGCGCCCGGCCCAGCGGCGGCCACCAGCCGTCGAAGGCGCTGTCCATCAGCTGGCCCATCCGCTGGTACAGGTCCTCGAACTCGCCGAGCGGGTCCCACCGGCCGGCGGCCTGCGAGGCGGGCCGGTCGACGGTTCCGCCGCGTCGTGTCGGTAGACGTGCCATCGTGAATCACACCCTTTCTCTCGCTTGAATGAGGCTGGCAGGCCGGGAGAGCGAGTGCTCCCGGAAGGGGCTCCCCGCGCTCCCGGGCCGTCATCGCAGATGGCTGATATCCCCGTGTTACCTGTTCCCGGGTAACCCCGTAACGCTGCCGTATGCTGCCCGGCGGCGGGCTGCCCGCCACCGGGCTGCCCGCCACCGGGCAGCGGGCAGGCTCACGCGGTGACGGCCTGCCGGTCGTCGCTGCTGGTGATCGCGATGCTCCTGGGCTTGGCCTGCTCGCGGACCGGGATGGTCAGCGTCAGCACGCCGGTGCTGTAGTCGGCGGCGATCTTGTCAGCGTCGAGGGACTCGCCGAGGAAGACCTGGCGGGTGAAGACGCCCGACGGTCGCTCGGAGACGATCATCTCGGCGCCGTCGGCCTCGACCGGGGCGCGCTCGGCGCGGACGGTCAGCACGTTCTGCTCCACGGTGAGCTGGATGGAGTCTGCCTTGATGCCGGGCAGGTCGAAGTGGACGTAGAAGCTGTCGCCGCTGCGGTAGGCGTCCATCAGCATCGCGGCCGGGCGGGCGGCAGTGCCGAAAACCTGCTGGGTGAGCCGGTCCAGCTCACGGAACGGGTCGGTGCGCATGAGCATGATCATGTCCTCCTTGCCATGTCGGTTGCGGTATCACGCTCATGCGATCTATATAGCACGAAGCCGATTATCTGACAACCCTCGACTCAACTTTCCTCCTGCCGCATACTGATGAAGACCGTGCAGCCACCACACCGGGAAGGACGGTGAAGCAGCATGACGACCGGTCCCGGCGACCCGCCGCCGGACCTGTACCAGGTGCTGGGGGTCGGCCCGGCGGCCTCCGGCGAGGAGATCACCCGGGCCTGGCGGGCGCGGGCGCGGGCCGAGCACCCCGATGCCCGTCCCCGCGACACGGGCGCCCCGGCCCGGTTCCGCGCCCTGGCCGAGGCCTACCAGGTCCTGGGCGACCCCGCCCGCCGCGCCGCCTACGACCAGGCCGCCGGGCACACGCCCCGGCCGCGCCCCGCCGCCACCGAACCGCAGCGGCCGACGGCAGCCGGGCCGCCGGCCGGGGCCCCCGGGGCACCGCTGCGGGCCGGCCCGGTCCGGGTGGAGCCCCTCGGCCCCGCCCCCGCCCCGGAGCCAGGAGCGGATGAGGAAGACTGGCTGGCCTGGCTGGTGCTGGGGTTCCTGGCCGGCGGCCGGGAGCGGCCGTGGTGAGCCCCGGGTGGGCCGACCCCGACCAGGGCCTGTTCAGCATCTCCGTCGCCGCCCAGCTGGCCGGGCTGCACCCGCAGACACTGCGCCTGTACGAGCGGGAGGGCCTGGTCGGCCCGGCCCGCAGCCCAGGCGGCACCCGCCGCTACAGCCGCAGCGACATCGACCGGCTCGCCGAGATCTGCGCCCTGGCCGCCGACGGACTCAACCTGGCC
Organism: Actinomycetes bacterium; assembly: GCA_021792855.1. GTDB lineage: Bacteria > Actinomycetota > Actinomycetes > Streptosporangiales > Streptosporangiaceae > Chersky-822. The sequence continues at coordinate 1,044 of JAJYTW010000232.1, read as the reverse complement.
GGCATCCGCCGCGTCCTGGAACTGCAAGAAGAAACCCGCCGCCTGCAGGCCGAGCTCGCCGCGCTCCGCGAGCAGGCCACCGGCCGCCGGCCGGGCCGCGGCACGCCGCCTGCCTGAACCCGCCCTCCCGGGCTCCCCCGTTACCGCCCGGCGGGCGGGGCGTCCCGGGCGGCCAGGAGGGCGCGCAGGCCGGCGGTCAGCTTGCGCTCGGCTTCCAGGTCGTCTTCCAGCGCCACGATCCGCAGCGCCGCCGCCAGGGCATGGCCCTGGTCGAGCAGCTCCCTGACCCGGGCGGCCAGCACCAGCTGCCTGCGGCTGTAACGGCGCCGCCCGCCCGGCGACCGGGCCGGGACCACCGCGCCCGCGGCGTCCAGCGAGCGCAGGAACGCCTGCCGCACCCCGAGCAGCTCCGCGGCCTGCCCGGTGGCGTAGGCCGGGAAGTCCGGGTCATCCAGGCCGGACGTCACTGCGGCCCGCGCCGTTCCCGGGCGGGCCGCGCGGCCCCGGACGAAGCTCCCACGATTTCTTCCATCTCCGCTTGACAGTTTCCTGCACTGCGCGCTATATGAAAAGTACATCGGTCATTAAGCCCTGGCAACGCTACCGAAGGTTCCCCGGGAGGTGATCGGCATGGACCTGGCCACCCGCGAGGCGGGCACCGGGCTCGCGGACATCGTCTGCGCGGACCCGGACCTGCTGCGCCAGGAATTCGACGCGCTCATCGGTGCCTCCTACGCCCGCCCCCCGGCACGCCGCCCGCCGGCTCCCCCCGGAACGCTACCGCCCAACGGCCGCTCATGGCCGCCCGCCGGGCCGGGCAGCAGCGCCCGGCCAGGCAGGCGCACCGCTCCCCGCCCCGGCCGCGGGCACTCCCGCCAGCGCTCCCCTCCGCCGTGACCAGGTGGACGGGGCCGCCACACCCGTGTGCGGAAAGTGAGAAAGACATCCCAGGAGCTTAAGTGTCAAGCCGCGACGGAAGATTGAGGGAGGTTTTGCCGGTGGGACCAGGCGGTGGCCTCGTCGTAGAGGGTGCGGGTCCTGAGG
>JAJYTW010000017.1 GCA_021792855.1 Actinomycetes bacterium | reverse complement strand
ACTCGTGGGCAAGGGCGGCGACCTCGGCCTGGCCGAGCGCGCGGTCGGCGTGGCCCAGGCCGGGTGGCTGCTGCTGGTAGTCCTGTCCTGCCGGCTCCGCCCGCCCGTGCCGGCGCCGCTGGCCGCCGCCCGGGTCCCGACCGACCAGGCGCGCTGAACCCGGGCCGGCCGCACCGAAGCCAGGCCGGCCGCACCGAAGCCAGGCCGGCCGCGCTGAACCCGGGCCGGCCGTGCGAACCGAACCCCCAGCAACTGCACGCCCCATCCCACGCAGCAGCCCCATTCGACGCAGCAGCCCCATTCGACGCACCAGCCCCACCCAGCGCGTGGCCTGCCCAGCTACCCGTCGGCTGAGCCGCGTTCCCGTGGTGTGAATGGCACATATTGGTCACTGGAGGGTTGGTTATGTGCCATTCACACCACGGCGGGGGCGAAGCGTCGACACCGATCGGCCGGATCGGGCGAACCGCAACCACCGCCGGAAGCGGCCTCGGCTGGACGCCGCGGACGCCGACAAGAACGCGGATGAGAGTTGTCAGACCCCGCCGTCATCATGGAGATGTCAGATCCCGTAGCTCCTACCAGCACTCATCTCCGATGTCGCCTCGCTCCCGCGGAGGAACAGCACCGTGACCAGCCAGCAGGCCGCCGCCAGGCAGTGGCAGCGCGGAACTGCTCGCGTTGCCGTCACGGGTGCGGTCCGCTGCCTTCCGGTCCGCCGCCTTGCTGGAGACCCGGTGATCCTTGGCCCCGGCCGGATGGTCACCGCTGACGGCGCACCCACTGTCCGCGGTGGGCGGGCCGCGTCAGGCCGCTACGGCACCTTCGCGCTGTCACCCGCCTGCTAGGCGAGCGGACGAACCCGGCGCTGGCCACCCCGCTGTACCCGTTCCGCTCGGACCGCTCCGCCGGGCGCGTCCCGCGGGACCGGTCCAGTAGGCGTCCCGCCCAGGTCACGGCCCTGTCGGGCGCTGGATCAAACCCACACCAAGACCCACGCTCAGCAGAGAAATGGGGAGGACATCTCTTGGAGGAACCGCAGCACATCGACTGCCTGCGCAACCGGCTGATCGGCACGATCGCGATGCCGGGCAGCTACGAAATCCAGGTACTCCACGTCACCTGCGTCCATGAGCCGACCGCGTTCGGCGGCATCGGCCTGCACGTGGCCCGCGACTTCAGCGCGGATCCAGACGACTCCTCCGACGAGGCAGCGGACGAGGCGCCCGACGACTCCCCGGACGAGGCAGCGGGCGAGGGGCCGGATGAGTCATCCCAGAAGGGCATCAGCGTCCTGCTGACCATCGGCTCCGCGCTGGTCCTGGCCAACCGGATCCAGGCGGCCGTGAACGCCGCGCTGGCCGTGGGCGAGGAGCCCATCGACGAGGACCGTGCGATCGCGCAGATGCTGGCCAGCGACACCGACTAGGCCCGGGCTCGGACGGACCCGGCCGCCCGGACGCCGCGAGTCCGCCGGTTCCGCCGCCTCCACACAGCGACCACACGGGCTGCACCCCGAATGGAGACCCCGGGCCTGAACTAGGGCTCACGCGGGGGCCGCGAGTCACCGAGACACCCGAGGTCGCGGCCTCCGCTCCGGCCCGCACGGGCAGCCTGGGGAGGAGCCAAACCATGGCACGCGCCGACAGCACCATCATGCGAACGAAATTCAAGGGCGATCTCGTCTACCCCGGCCATCCGCGCTACGACGACCTGCGCACGGTGTTCAACCAGATGATCGATCAGCGTCCGGCGATCATCGCTCGCTGTGCCACGCCGTCCGACGTAGCGGCCACGGTCCGGTTCGCCCGTGACTCCGGCATGCCGCTGTCCGTGTACGGCGGCGGGCACGGCGTCACCGGCACCGCCGTCTGCGACGGGATCGTCGCGGACCTGCGGCCGATGAAGGACGTCGTGATCGACCAGAACGCCCGGACCGCCCGGGCAGGCGCCGGGCTGACGTGGGGTGAGTTCGACGCGGTGACGCAACTGCATGGGCTGGCGGTGACCGGCGGGCGGGTCTCCACCACCGGGGTCGCCGGGCTGATTCTCGGCAGCGGGTCGGGCTGGCTGGAGCGCAAGTTCGGCTACACCGCCGACAATCTGCTGTCGGTCGAGATGGTGACCGCCGATGGCGAGATCGTGACTGCCAGCCAGCACGAGAACGCCGACCTGTTCTGGGGCACCCGCGGCGGGGGCGGCAACTTCGGCGCGGTGACCGCGTTCGATCTGCGCCTGCACCCCGTCGGCCCGACCGTGCTCGGCGGGATGCTGCTCTACCCGGCCGACCTGGGCCCGGCGGTCCTGACCAGGTTCCGGGACTTCTTCGCCCAGGCGCCGGACGAGGTCGGCGGCGCCGTCGCGCTGATCACCGCCCCGCCGGCCCCGTTCGTGCCCGACTCGCTGCAGGGACGGCCCGCCATCGGCATGGTGCTGACCTACGCGGGCGCCGTCGAGGACGGCGAGAGCGCGCTCCGGCCGCTGCGCGATTTCGGTCCGCCCGCCGCTGACCTGATCGCGCCCATGCCCTATACGCAGTTGCAGCAGATGATCAACCCGGCGAACCCGTCCGGGCTGCGCAACTACTGGTCCGCCGGATTCCTGCGCGAGCTTTCCGACGACGTGATCGACGCTCTCTGCGGCCAGCATCTGGCAGCGCCGTCGCCGTTCTCGCAGATCCTGGTCATCCCCGGCGGCGGCGCGATCGCCCGGGTACCCGACGACCGGATGGCGTTCGGGCAGCGGCAGGCGCCGTTCAACGTACACGTGCTGTCGATGTGGACCGACCAGGCCGAGGACGGTGGCAACATCGCCTGGGCCAGGCAGCTGAGCGCGTCGCTCGGCCCGTTCCTGACCGGCCGGGTCTACCTGAACTACATCGCCGACCAGGGCGAGGATCGGGTCCGCTCGGCCTACGGCCCGCAGGCCTACGCGCGACTCCAGGAACTGAAGGACCGCTACGATCCGCAGAACCTGTTCCGCTCCAACCAGAACATCAGGCCGTCGGCGGACCCGGCGGGCGCAGCACCACCGCGACCGCGCCGCGGCTAGCGTCCCGGCCCGCGGCGCGGCAGAGCAGCGGGATGATCTCGCCGGGACGGATCTGGACGTCCAGTGCGCCGCCGCGCCACGTCGCCGCCGCCAGTTCGATCTGGCGCGGCCCCGAGGCGCCCGATCACCCCGCCGCCCGCGCGGGTCAGCCACCGACGCCGGTTCGCGCCGAAGCGGCGCCCGACCGGGCCGGGGCGGCGCGCGGCCGCGGTTCCCGGCTGCCAGCGCAGCCAGGGCGACACCAGAAACGCCGGTCGGTTGAACCAGGCGATCAGCCAGAACAGCGCGACACCCGCGAAGAAGCCCAGGACGCCCAGCACCGTGATGACCAGTCCGGCGACCACTCCTGGTCCGGAGACGCGCCCGGTCAGATGCCTGCCGCCCGAGGCTGCCCCGGCGACGATTGCGCCGATGATGGCCAGTGCGAACGAGTCGTAGATGATCGCGAACGCCAGCGCGCCGCGGCGGCGGCCGTCGCTGACCCTGCCAACCGGTCGCCAGAACGGCCGGGACCAGGCATGCCACGCCTGCACCGTGCTGCCGGCTCCGAACAACCCGATGAACCCGCCGGCGATCAGACCCGACGCGAGTCCGCTGGTCACCGTCGGACCGCCACACCAGTACGTGCCGCGGGCCGCTCACTCCAATCGCCGGGCATGTCCGTCATAGCCGACACGCTATCGTCCCGCGCACCGCGCAGCGGATATTCTCGCCCGGCCCGGAATGGCTTTGCCGCCCGGGTCGGCGCTGGCTAGCGTTACCCGCATGACGCAGCACCGCAGTCCCGCGGAGCACGGCGGGCAGTCCGGGTCCGGCGGGCAGTCCGTGCCGCGGCGGGCCGGGCGGGTGCTGGTGCTCGACGAGACCGGGCGCGTGCTCCTGCTGCACGGCTACGATCCGGCCCGGCCGGACGAGCCGTACTGGCTCACCGTGGGCGGCGGCGCGAAGCCGGGCGAGTCCCTCGCCCAGGCGGCCGCGCGGGAACTCGCCGAGGAGGTCGGCCTCCTCGCCCCGCCGGAGGCCCTTGGCGAACCGGTCTGGCACGAGGTCGTCGAGTTCGGCTTCGACGGCACCGCCTACCGCCAGGAACAGGATTTCTTCCTCCTCCGGGTCGCCGCCCCGGTCGTGCGGACCGACGGCATGGATGACGAGGAGGCGGCGGTCATCGACGGCTACCGCTGGTGGTCCGCGGCCGATCTGGAGTCCACGCCGGAGACGTTCTACCCGGCCGAGCTTCCCCGGTTGCTGCGCGAGTTCAACCGGTAGAACCACCCGCCAGGCGTAACGCAACTCAGCCGCCGGCTCTCCCGTCGCCTGGCCGATCCGGCCCGGGGTCAACGCCGCGCACGGCCGTTCCCGCGTGCCTGACCACCCAATCAGGACCCGGCGCCAATGCCTTTGGCACACTGGCGTTGCCGGAACCGCAGACCGGGGGGTCTGCTGTCGCGGGCCGGCTTAGCGGGGGGAACATCTGATGCCGCACGACTCCAGTTTCCCGTTCGACGACGAGCGTGACTTCGCCGACGCCGATCGGGGCTTCATCGCAGCGCTGAAACCCGGGGTGGTCAGGAACGCCACTGGCCGGGTGGTCTGGGATATCGATTCGTACGCGTTCCTGAATGGCCAGGCACCGGACACCGTGCATCCGAGCCTGTGGCGTCAGTCGGCGCTGAACGCGAAGCAGGGCCTGTTCGAGGTGACCGAGGGCATCTACCAGGTCCGCGGCCTGGACCTGTCCAACATCAGCTTCATCGAGGGCGACGCCGGCGTGATCGTGATCGACCCGCTGATCTCGTCCGAGACCGCGGCGGCGGCACTGGCCCTGTACCGGGAGCACCGCGGGGACCGCCCGGTGACCGGGGTGATCTACACGCACAGCCACGCCGACCATTTCGGCGGGGTGAAGGGCATCCTCAGCCAGGACGAGGCCGACGCGGGCGTGCCGGTCATCGCGCCGCACGGCTTCCTGGAGTCCGCCATCGCCGAGAACGTCTACGCGGGCGCCGCGATGACCCGGCGGGCGGCCTACATGTACGGCGCCGCGCTCCCCCGCGGCCCGCGCGGCAGCGTCGGCGCGGGACTTGGGCAGACCACCTCGACCGGCACGGTGAGCCTGATCGCGCCGACGGTGGACATCACCGCGACCGGCCAGGAACTGACCGTGGACGGGGTCCGGATGGTGTTCCAGCTAGCGCCGGGCTCGGAGGCGCCGGCCGAGATGCACTTCATGTTCCCGGACCGCCGGGCGCTGTGCATGGCCGAGAACGCGACTCACACGATGCACAACATCCTGACCATCAGGGGCGCGGTGGTCCGCGACCCGCACGCCTGGGCCGGCTACCTGACCGAGGCGATCGAACTGTTCGGCGGCCAGGCCGACCTGGTGTTCGCCTCGCACCACTGGCCGACCTGGGGCCGGGAGCGGGTCATCGAGTTCCTCAGCCTGCAGCGCGACCTGTACGCCTACCTGCACGATCAGACGCTGCGCCTGATCAACGCCGGGCTTACCGGCGAGGAGATCGCCGAGCACTTCGAGTTGCCGCCCGCGCTCCAGCGCGCCTGGCACGCGCACGGCTACTACGGATCGGTCAGTCACAACGTGAAGGCGATCTACCAGCGCTACCTGGGCTGGTACGACGGCAACCCGGCCCGGCTGTGGCGGCACCCGCCGGAGCAGGCGGCCAGCCGGTACGTCGCGTTCATGGGCGGCGCCGACGCGGTGCTGGACAAGGCGCGTGCCTCGGTCGCCGAGGGGGACCTGCGCTGGGCGGCGCAGGTGCTCGATCACGTCGTGTTCGCCGAACCCGGCCACCAGGCCGCCCGCGAACTGCTCGCCGAGGTGCTCGAGCGGCTCGGCTTCGGGAGCGAGAACGGCACCTGGCGGAACGCCTACCTGACCGGGGCCGCCGAGCTTCGGGGCGGCAGCTTCGGCACCCCGGTCGCCGTCTCCGCCGACCTGCTCGGTCAGCTCACTCCGGAGCTGTTCCTGGACGCGGTGGCGATCCAGATCAACGGCCCGGCCGCGTGGGACCTCGACCTCGCGGTCCGCTGGGCGTTCCCCGACCATCGGGCGAGCTTCCGGAGCACCCTGCGCAACGGGGTGTTCAGCTACGTCCGCGACGGGGCCGGACCGGTCCTGGTCACGATCACTGTGCCCAGGGCGGCGCTCGGGCCGCTGGCCGCCGGCGACCTGACCGCCGCCGCGGCGGCCGGGCTGACCGTGGACGGCGACTCGGCCGCACTGGACCGGGTGCTCGGCGTGCTCCAGCCGGGCGACCCCGCGTTCGGCATTGTCGAACCCTGAGGCCGGCCGGCGGCCGGGCGGCGAGCAGCCGCCGCCCGGCCCGGGCCGGATCTCCCGGGCCCGGCTGAGGACGCCGCGGGCGGCGGCGGTCGCGGGCATCATCTTCGCGCTGCTGCTCGGTCTCGCGCTGGTGCTGATCACGGTGTCCTCGCCGGCCAGGCCGGCCACGGTCGGCGCCTGGCTGACGTATTCGTCGCGCCGGGACACCCTCGTGCTCGCGCTCAACCTGGTGCCGTTCGCCGGAATCGCGTTCCTGTGGTTCATCGGGGTGGTGCGGGACCGGATCGGGGACAGCGAGGACCAGTTCTTCGGGTCGGTTTTCCTGGGCAGCGGTCTGCTGTTCGTGGCGATGCTGTTCGCCACCGCCGGCGTGGCCGGCGGCCTGGTCGCCGATCCGGCGCTCCGCTCGGGCGCGAGCCCGGGACCGGATATTCTCGCGTTCGGCCGCGGGATCACCGGGAACCTGCTGCAGACCTACGCGATGCGAATGGCGGCGGTGTTCACGATGAGCACCTCGACCATCACCCTGCGGACCAGGGTCGCCTCGGTCTGGATCAGCAGGTCCGGGATCGTGGTCGCCGCGATCCTGCTGATCAGCGTCGGCCTGTCGCCCTGGGTTGAGTTGCTGTTCCCGGCCTGGATCCTGCTGTTCAGCTTCGACATCCTCAACTCCGGCCTGCGCAGCAGCCCAGGGCGCCGGACCGGGCCGCGCCGGAGTCGTCGGTGACGGCGGGCAACTGCTTCTTGAAACTGGCCGCAGCGGCGAAGAACAGGCTCCCGTACGGCTGCGGCGCGATGACCTCACCGGCCGCGAGGCTGGCCGGCGGCGAGCATCAGCGCCTGCACCGCCATGAACACCGAACTGGTGAGGAACGCCCCGCTCGCCGTCCCGAACAGGTACGCGTACAGGCCGGCCAGCGGACCGTCCCCGTGATGTTGATCGGCCGCACCCCCGGTACCGGTGTTCCCCGCCGCGCGGGCCCGGCATCATCCGGGCGCGGCTCCCGGCCCGGCACCAGCGTCCGGCCCGCCGCCCGATCCCGGCCCGCCGCCGTCCGGGACGCCGCGCCGACCCACCGCGCGGGACCGGCCGCGGAACTCCGCGACGATCTCGTCACCGCGCCGGACGGTCACGTCGTAGATCCCGTTGCGGCCGAAGCTGACCCGCTCGGCGGCGGTCGCGACCAGCACGTCGCCCTCGCGGACCTGGGCGACGAAGCTGATGTCCGCACCCGCCGCCACGGTGACCTCGCCCCGGCTGTTGCACGCGCACGCGAACGCACTGTCCGCGAGCATGAACACGTATCCGCCGTGCGCGATCCGGTGCCCGTTGACCATCGACGGCAGCACGGTCATCGAGACCACCGCGGTGCCGTCACCAACCTGCTCGAGCCGCATCCCGAGGCCCGCCGACGCCCGGTCCGCCGCGAACATCTGCTCGGCGAGGGCGGTCCCGCCCGCACCCGGTCCCTGATCTCCGCCAGCCGCCATGCGGCTATCTTGCCGCAGTCACCCGGGTCGGTAGCGTTAACGCCATGTCAGACAATCGCGACCAGGATGGTCACCTGCGTAGTTACCGCCAGCGCGGAACGGTCGTCACCGAGCACCGCTTCGAAGTGCCGCTGGATCATGCCGATCCCGGCGGGGAGCAGATCTCGGTGTTCGCCCGCGAGGTGGTCGCGGCGGAGAACGCGGACCGGCCCGCCGGCGATCTGCCGTGGCTGCTGTTCCTACAGGGCGGGCCGGGGATGGCCAGCCCGCGCCCGCACGGCAGGGACTCCTGGCTGGACCGCGCGCTCGCCGACTACCGGGTGCTGCTGCTCGACCAGCGCGGCACCGGCCGTTCCGCCCCGGCGAACCGGCTGACCCTGGCCGGCCTGGGCGGCCCGGAGCGGCAGGCCCGGTACCTGACGCACTTCCGTGCGGACGCGATCGTCGCCGACGCCGAGCTGATCAGGAAGCGGCTGACCGGCGGCCGGCCGTGGAGCGTGCTCGGGCAGAGCTTCGGCGGCTTCTGCGCGGTCCGCTATCTCTCCGCCGCGCCGGAGGGGCTGGCCGAGGTGCTCATCACCGGCGGGCTGCCGGGGCTTTCGACCACCGCCGACGACGTGTACCGGGCGACCTATCCGATCACCGAGGCGAAGAACCTGGCGCACTACGACCGCTATCCCGGCGACGCTGACCAGGCCCGGGCGATCGCCAGGCACCTGGCCAGCCACGAGGTCGCGCTGCCATCCGGGCAGCCGCTGACGGTCCGGGCGTTCCAGTCACTCGGCCACGCGCTCGGCATGAGCACCGGCAGCGACGACCTGCACTACCTGCTCACCGAGGCGTTCGACGGCGACGAGCTGTCCGACCAGTTCCGCTACCAGGTGCAGGCGCGGCTGTCGTTCGCGCCCGGACCGCTGTACGCGGTGCTGCACGAGGCCTGCTACGCCCAGCGGACCGCCACCCGGTGGGCCGCCGAGCGGGTGCTCGCCGAGTTCGGCGCCTTCAGCGCCGAGGCGGCGGCCGACGGCGACGGGCCGGTGCTGTTCACCGGGGAATGCATCTACCCGTGGATGCTCGCCGAGGACCCGGTGCTCCGGCCGCTGGCCGACGCGGCCGAGATCCTGGCCGGATATGAGGACTGGCCGGGCCTCTACGACCCGGCCAGGCTGGCCGCGAACGAGGTTCCGGCCGCGGCCGCGATCTATTACGACGACATGTACGTGCCACAGCAGTTCTCGGTCGCCACCGCCGCCGGGATCGGCGGCCTGCGGCGCTGGGTCACCAGCGAGTACGAGCACGACGGCCTGCGGGTCAGCGGCGGCGCGGTGCTCGACGCCCTGATCGGCCGGGTGCGGGGCACCTGGTAACGGCCGCACGTACCCTGGTCCGGTGACGGTCCGGACCTGCCTGTGCCTGATTACCCGCCCGGCCGGCGGCTTCGCCGCCCCGGTGGGCCTGACCACGATGCCCGGCGCCGCGCTCGGCGCCGCTGCCCCGCCCGCTGGTCCGGGCGGCACCGCTGGTCCGGGCGGCACCGCGGGGCTCGCCGGTCTGGAAGTGCTGCTCGGCTACAAGAAGACGGGGTTCGGCGCCGGGCGCTGGGTAGGTATCGGCGGGCACGTCGAGGACGGGGAGCAACCCGTTGACGCCGCGGTGCGTGAGGTGGCCGAGGAGTCCGGGCTGATCCTGCGCCCGGCGGCGCTTACCCATCGGGCCTCGCTGTCCTTCGTCTTCCCGGCCAGGCCGTCCTGGGACCAGACGGCCGAGGTCTACGTCACGACCGAGTTCATCGGCGATCCGGTCGAGTCCAGCGAGATCGCGCCGCGCTGGTTCCGCGGCGACGACCTGCCGTTCGACGGGATGTGGGACGACGCGCGGTACTGGCTGCCGGTCGTGCTCGGCGGCCGGCCGGTGACCGCCGAGATCACGTTCGGGCCAGACTGCGCGACGGTGACCGCGATCCATCCCGACCCGCACCCGGCCGGACTCACGCTCCGCGCACCCCGGGCGTAGCCGCAACCCGCCTGGCTGCACCGCCCTCCAGTCGAGTCGCTGCCAGGATCACCCGCGAACCTGCGTCCGCCACCCGGCGTCCGCCACCCGGCGTCCGCCACCCGGCGTCCGCCACCCGGCGTCCGCGACCCTGCCACCCTGCCACCCTGCCACCCTGCCACCCTGCCACCCGCGCGACGGCACTTACTTAGTCCGGCTAACATCTTCAATGGCAATACTTAGTCCTGCTAAGTTTTATAGAGCGGGTCCGTGCACGACTGCGCGGCTCAGGCAGACGACCCCGCGGGCTCGCACGCCCGGGGTACTCGGACAGCGGCGGACGGGGTGACGAGGACGGCAGTGGCAACGAGCACGGCAACCAACGGCGGGCAGGCGGGCGACCGGTACAAGTGGATCGCGCTGTCGAACACCACGCTCAGCATCACGATGGCCACGATCGACGCGTCGATTGTGATCATCTCGATGCCGGCCATCTTCCGCGGGATCCACCTGGACCCGACCGCCCCGGGAAACATCAGTTATCTGCTCTGGATGATCATCGGGTACCTGCTAGTCACCGCGGTGCTCGTGGTCACCCTGGGCAGACTCGGCGACATGTACGGCCGGGTCAGGATCTACAACCTCGGCTTCGTCGTCTTCACGCTCGCCTCGATCGCGCTGTCCCTCGACCCACTCACCGGCGGCAGCGGTGCACTCTGGCTGATTCTCTGGCGGATCGTCCAGGCCTTCGGCGGCGCGATGCTGATGGCCAACGCGGCCGCGATCCTGACCGACGCGTTCCCGGCCAGGCAGCGCGGCATGGCACTCGGCATCAACCAGATCGCCGGCATCTCCGGCCAGTTCATCGGCCTGCTGCTCGGCGGGGTCCTGGCCGCCTGGGACTGGCGCGCGGTCTTCTGGGTCAACGTTCCGATCGGCCTGTTCGGGACCGTCTGGTCCTACCGCAAGCTGCGCGAGATCGCCGCCACCAAGCGGGCCAGGATCGACTGGTGGGGCAACATCACGTTCGCACTCGGCGCCGGCCTGCTGCTGGTCGCCATCACTTACGGCATTCAGCCATACAACGGGCACCCGACTGGCTGGACGAACCCCACGGTGCTGACTGGCCTCGCGGTGGGCGCCGCCCTGCTGGTCGTGTTCGCCCTGATCGAGATGAACATCGCCGAGCCGATGTTCCAGATGGGACTGTTCAAGATCCGGGCGTTCGCGGCCGGCAACGCGGCCGCCCTGCTCGGCTCGATCGCCCGGGGCGGCCTGCAGTTCATGCTGATCATCTGGCTGCAGGGCATCTGGCTGCCGCTGCACGGCTACAGCTTCGCCGACACCCCGCTGTGGGCCGGCATCTTCCTGCTGCCGCTGACGGCCGGTTTCCTGGTCGCCGGGCCGGTCTCGGGCATGCTGTCGGACCGGTACGGTCCCCGGCCGTTCGCCACCGCCGGCCTGCTGGTCGCCGCGTGCGCGTTCGGCGGACTGCTGCTGCTGCCGGTCGACTTCCCGTACTGGGCGTTCGCGCTGATCGTGTTCTTCAACGGGGTCGGGTCGGGACTGTTCGCCTCGCCGAACACCTCGGCGATCATGAGCAGCGTCCCGGCCAGATACCGCGGCGTCGCCTCCGGCATGCGATCGACGTTCCAGAACTCGGGCATGTCGCTGTCCATCGGCATCTTCTTCTCGCTGATGATCCTCGGCCTGGCATCGGCCCTGCCGCCCGCGCTCAGCGCCGGCCTCCGCTCGCACGGCGTTCCCGCCCCGGTGGCGGCGCACATTGCCAGCCTGCCGCCGGTCAGCACGCTGTTCGCGTCGTTCCTCGGCTACAACCCGATCGGCAGCCTGCTCCGGCCCTCCGGCGTGCTCGCGCGCCTGCCGCATGCCGACGCCGCCGCGCTGACCAGCAAGGAGTACTTCCCGCATCTGATCGCCGGGGCGTTCCACCACGGCCTGGTCATCGCGTTCAGCGTCGCGATCGCGATGTCGCTGCTCGGGGCTCTCGCCTCGCTGCTGCGCGGCGGGCAGTTCTACTACGACGCGCCCGAGGGCACCGCGGCGCCGGACGCTTCCGCCGACGGCGCGGCGGTCACGGTCGCCGCCGGCACGAGCGGCGCGAGCATGGCGAACGGCGCCAGCACAGCGGGCAGTCGGCGTCCGGCGTCCAGCTAGCGGGGCCGATCCCGCGGATCCGCCGCTGAGGCCGCTGCCGCCGCGTGGTGCGGCGTGGTGCGGCGTGGTGCCGCTGCCGCCGCGTGGTGTGGGTGGCACATATTGGACCCTCCAGTGACTGTTATGTGCCATCCTCACCACGGATTCGCCGGGCGATGGGCCCTCACCGCGCCAGATCGGCCCCGGGGACCACGCCCGCACCACGCCAGCACACCCGCGCCACACCCGCACCGTGACCAGGCGGGACCGGCGGCCTAAGATGGTCGCGTGCCCCGATACGAGTACCGTTGCCGCGCCTGCGGCGACACCTTTGAGCGCTCCCGCCCGATGAGCGAGTCCTCCGCTCCCTGCACGTGCCCGCAGGGCCACGACGACACCGTGCGGCTGATGTCGTCGGTCGCCGTCGGAGGCCGGGCCGGCCAGCAGGAGTCCTCCGGCGCGAGCAGCGCCTCCGGCGCGGGCGGCGGCTGCGGTGGTTGCGGCGGCTCCTGCGGCTGCGGCGGCTGACCTACCTCGGGTTCTCCTCCCCGTCAGGCGGCTCATGCCGCCCGTGCGGCCAGGACGGCAGCGCGGCCAGTGCGATGACGGCGCCAACGATCCCGGCGGCCACTCCGGCGCGCAGGCCGAGATCCATCCCGCTGATGAACGCGGTCCGCGCGAACTGCGCCAGCATTGCCCCCGCCGCTCCCCCGGCGCGCTGTGCTACCTCGAGCGCGCCGCCCAGCGAGCCGAGGATCGCGGTCATCGCCTCGTGCGGGACGTGGTGCGGCGCCAGCGCCGCCCGCATGTCGTCCTGGTACCTGGTGTTCAGCAGGCTGCCGACAACGGCTACCCCCAGCGCACCGCCCACCTGCATGAACGCGCCGTTCGTGGCGGACCCGATGCCGCTGTCGCTGAGCGGCACCGAGCCCATCACCGAGGCGGTCGCGGACGGGATCGCCAGCCCGGCGCCGACGCCGAGCATGATCATGCCCGCGACGGTACCCGCGTAGGTCGTCGCCACGGTGGCCCCGGAGATCTGCCACAGGCCGCCGGCGATGAACGCCAGGCCGGCGGCGACCGTGAGCTTCGTGCCGATCGCACGCACCAGCAGCGCGGAGACCGGCGCGAACACCGCGACGGCACCGGCCGCGGGCAGCACCCGGATCCCGGTCTCCAGCGGCGTGAACCCGAGCGAGAACTGTAGGTACTGGGTCAGCACGAAGAGCGCGCCGAATAGGCCGAAGGTGACCATGGCGACCGATGGAACCGCGGCCGAGAAGGCCCGGTCCCGGAAGAAGTTCAGATTCAGCATCGGGTGCGAGCTAGCCCGCTCCCACGCGATGAACGCGACCAGCACGACAACTCCGGCTGACCCGGCGCCGATCACGCGCGCGGAGGACCAGCCCCGTACCGGCGCCTCGATGATCGCCCACAGCACCAGGCCAAGCCCGGCGATCGAGAGCACGGTCCCGGCCAGGTCCGGCGCCGGGGCGTTGAGCTTGCGCGAGTTAGGGACGAGCGGGATCGACAGGGCGAGCGCGATCACCACGATCGGCACGTTGATCAGGAAGACCGAGCCCCACCAGAAGTGCGCGAGCAGCAGGCCGCCGATGATCGGCCCGAGAGCGACGCCCACGCCGCTGGTCCCGGCCCACAGCCCGATCGCCCGCTGGCGCTCGCCGGGGTCGCGGAACATCGCGGTGATGATGGACAGCGTCGACGGCATGATCATCGCGCCGCCGATGCCCATGCTCGCCCGGGCGGCGATCAGCATCCCGACCGACCCGGAGAACGCGGCCCAGGTCGAGCCGGCCGCGAAGATCACCAGCCCGGCCAGGAACGTGCGCTTGCGGCCCACCCGGTCCGCCACGCTGCCGGCCGCGAGCAGCAGTCCGGCGAAGACGATCACGTAGGCGTCGACGACCCACTGCAACTCGGTCGAGGTCGCCTGCAGGTCGCGGACCAGGACCGGGAGAACAACGTTCAGGACCGTGTTGTCGAGCGTAACGATCAGCAGTGACAGGCACAGGACCGCGAGCGCGACCCAGCGCCTGGAGGCATCCGGCTCGCCCGCGCCGGCTCGCGGCAAGGTATCGGCGGCACGCGTCACGCCCCCAGTCCATCGCCCGCGCCCGGCCAGGTAAAGGGCTGAAGGTCCCGTCCCGGCAACCCGGCGCGGCGGGGCGCGGCGTGGCGGATTCCGGCACAGTGCCTATCCAATCGCGTGCTGGCCCTAACCGGGCAACACGCCGAAACGCTAAGTTAGTCGGCAGCCGAGCCACCCCGCCGGAGGACCGTGATGCCGACCTTGCCAGCCGACCGCTACCACGAAGAGACCATCGAGAGCACGGCCGCGCTGGTCGCCCTCCTCGACCAGGCGGGCCCGGAGCTTGCCGTGCCCGCCTGCCCGGGCTGGGACCTGCGCAAGCTGGCCGCGCACGTGGGCCGGGTGCATCGCTGGGCGGCCGAGACCGTGGCGACCCGGGCAACGAGCGAGGTCGAGTTCCGGTCCGTGCCAGACGGCCGCATCCCGGACGACCCGGCCGCTCGCGGTCCCTGGCTGACCAGCGGCGCCGAGCTCGCTATCGACGTGATCAGCGCCGCCGGGGACGCGCCGGTCTGGGCCTTCGGGGTGATCCGCCCGGCTAGCTTCTGGTCCCGCCGGATGGCGCACGAGACGATGGTGCACCGCGCCGACGCCCAGCTAGCCGCCGGGCAGCAGGTCGTCATGGCCCCGTCGCTGGCCGCCGACGCCATCGACGAGTGGCTCACGGTCATGAGCGGCGCGGGCGATGACGGCGCCGATCCGCGGGCCGAGGCGCTGCCGGCCGGCCGCAGCATCAGGTTCGTCGCCGCCGACCCGGACCTGCCGGTCGCCGACTGGCTGGTAACCCATGGCGCCGACGGCGTCCGGGTCCAATCCGGCCCGAGCCCGAGCCCGAGCCCGAGCCCGAGCACGGACCCGGCCAGCGCGGTGGTCCGCGGTCCCGCCGCCGATCTGCTGCTCGTGCTCCTTGGCCGCCAGGCGCCGGAGGTGACCGGGGTCCGGGTCGACGGCGACGCCGAGGTGTTCGCGCACTGGCTGAGCCAGACATCGTTCTGAGCCCCGCTGGGTAGGCTCAGTGCGAGCTGATCAGCTGTGCAGCGGCGTCCTGAGGTCGTGCCGATCGTGAACGCAGTGCGGGAGTTCGTCCCGGCCGGTGGCGTGCCCACGGCCGGTGACGGCCTGCCGCCGATCGACGACCCCCGGTTCGCGATCTCGCCGGGCACGCGGTCCGGCCGGCTGCGCCGAAGCTGGCTCGACACCTTCGACTGGCGGCTGTTCCGGGCGGGCCTGATCCTGGAGTACCGGCTGACCCGGGCCGGGCACGGCGAACTGCTGCTCACCGACCGGGACGGCGACCCGGTCGCCGCCGAGACGCTGACCGGCGCCGCCGCGGCCGTGCCGAGACGGCCCTTCCTGCCCGGCGCGCTGCCGCTCGGCCCGGTGCGCGAGCGCCTGATGTCGGTGACGACGATCCGCGCCATGCTGCCGGTCGCCACCGCGGCGAGCACGCTCACCGAGCACCGCGCGGTGAACACCGACGACAAGACCATCGCCAGGATCGTCGTCGAGCGGATGACCGTGCTACCCGCCCCCAAGCCCGGCGCCACCATTCCCGGCGCCCCCAAGCCCGGCGCCGCAACGGATAGCGCCGCAACGGATGGCGCCCCGGCACCCGGCACGTCCGACCGGATCGCGATCATCCCGCTCCGCGGCTACCAGGCACAGGCGGATCGGTTCGCCGAGCTTGTCGAGCAGGCTCCCGGGTTCGGCCCGGCCGCGCACTCCGCCTTCGAGACGGCGCTCGCCGCCGCCGGCCGCCGGCCCGGCGACTACACCAGCAAGATCAATGTGGAACTGGCCGGCGACCTGCCGGCCGCGCATGCCCTGGCCGCCATCCTTGGCCGGCTGTTCGAGGTCGCGCTGGCCAACCGGGACGGAACCATCGCGGACATCGACACCGAGTTCCTGCACGACCTGCGGGTCTCGGTCCGGCGCACCAGGTCGGTACTGAAGATCGCGCGATCGGCGCTGCCGCCGAGCCTGACCGAGCGCTACCGCCCGGAGTTCAAGTGGCTTGGCGACCTGACCACCCCCACCCGTGACCTGGACGTCTTCCTGCTGACCTACCCGTCGATGGCCGACGGCCTGATCGGCGCCAACGCCGACGAGCTTGAGCCCTTCCGCGACTATCTGCGCCAGCAGCGGACGACGGCCCACCGCAGGCTGGTCCGCGGGCTCAGGTCGGCCCGGTTCGCCCGGCTCGCCGAGGACTGGCAGCGTGACCTGGCCCGGCTCGCCTCCTCGTCCCGGCACCGGCCGGTGACCGGCCCGTACGCGGCCGCCCGGATCGCCAGGACCCACCGCGACGTGCTCCGCACCGGCGCCGCGGTCACCGAAGGGTCAGCCCCGGCGGCGCTGCACGAACTGCGCAAGCGCTGCAAGGAACTGCGGTACGCGCTCGAGGTGTTCGC
Source organism: Actinomycetes bacterium (assembly GCA_021792855.1). GTDB lineage: Bacteria > Actinomycetota > Actinomycetes > Streptosporangiales > Streptosporangiaceae > Chersky-822. Next base: position 20,534 of record JAJYTW010000017.1, on the reverse strand, counting down.
CTCTCTGCACGAGCCTGCCCAGCACTGGCGCGCGGTCAACGAACTGAAGACGCTCCAGGACGTCCTTGGCGAGTTCCAGGACACCGAGGTCCAGCGCGCCAGGCTGCGCGGCTTCGCCGCCCAGATGATCGGCCAGGGTGTCCCGGCGACCGCACTGCTCGCCATGGGCGAGATCGGCGCGCAGCTTGCCGTGCGCCAGCAGGCCGCGCGGGCGGAGTTCGCCGGCCGGTTCGCCGCGTTCTCCAGCCCGCAGGGCCAGGCCAGGATCACGGCGCTGACGGGCGCGGCCCGATGACGGCCAGGCCAGCATGAGGATCCTGGCGGCCTACAACATCAAGGGCGGCGTCGGAAAGACGTCGACCGCGGTGAACATCGCCTACCTCGCGGCCCGTGATGGCTACCGGGTGCTGTTGTGGGACCTGGACCCGCAGGGCGCGGCGAGCTTCCTGTTCCGGGTCAGGCCCCGGGTCAAGGGCGGCGGGAAGGCCCTGGTCACCGGCCGGCGGCCGGTCGACGACGCGATCAAGGCGACCGACTTCGACAATCTCGACCTGCTGCCCGCCGACTTCACCTACCGGAACCTTGACCTGCACCTGGACGACCAGCGCAAGCCGATGACCAGGCTGCGGAACCTGCTCCGGCCGCTGGGCGATGAGTACGACCTGGTGGTGCTCGACTGCCCGCCGAGCATCTCGCTGCTGTCGGAGAGCGTCCTGCACGCTGCGGACCTGCTGCTGGTTCCGCTCATCCCGACCACCTTGTCGATGCGGACCCTGGATCAGCTCACCGGCTTCATCGCGGGCTTCACCGGAAGGCGGCCGCGGGTGCTCGCGTTCTGGTCGATGTTCGACCGGCGCAAGCGGCTGCACCGGGAGATCGCGGCCGAACTGCCCGCGCAGGGCACCGAGGTGGCGGCGACCGCGATCCCCGCGCTGTCGGCGATCGAGCGGATGTCGCTGCAGCGCGCGCCGATCACGGCTTCGGCGCCGCGCGGCCAGGCCGCGCGCTACTACCGCGACCTGTGGGCGGAGGCTCGCTCCCGGGCCGGACTGCCGGACCCGCCGGCCGGTCCGCCGGCTGGCCTCGCGCCGGCGAACTGAGGCTCACCGCCGGTGCCGGCCCGATATGTCCAACGGGGCCGGACCGCCGGTCCACGCGGGCAGCGAGCAGCCGCCAGCCCGCCGGTGACCGGCCAGGCCGGGCGCCGCCGGTCCCGGCCGACCGGGCCGGATCAGCTGGTCGGGCCTCGCAGCGGCCGCGGCGCGGCGGACGCGGTCGCGCTACCCGCGACTGGAGTGATCGGCTGGGTAACCACATGCCGCACGGTCCTGCCCGCGGGAACCGGACTGGTCAGCCGGAACGCGCTCACCATGTAGATCACCGCGGCGACGGCCGCGATCACGGCCAGCGCGAGAATCGAGATAGCCGCCCTGGCCCGGCCGGTGCGCAGCAACTGGGCGAAGGAGGGCTGACCGAAGGAGGACAGCCGGGCAGCAAGCCGCGGGTCATCCGCGGCGAGCACGCGCTCCATCTCCTCCAGGATGTGCTGCTCATCCATCGGAAGCGCCACCGTGTCACCTCCACCACCGCAGGCGTCCGCCGGCGGCCCATTCCGGCGGGCTGATACCTACTATCCCCCGCTGGAAGATTTTTTACCGGCTCATCACCTAAGAGTAAACACGACCATACCCGTATTGCACTATTCGAAACTATGTTCTATAGTCGTCCGCGTGCGGTGGGAAGCCCTGCGGATCGACGACGAGCCCACGGCGCGGCCCGCCGGGGTCGCGCGGCAGGCCCCCGCCGCCCCGGTCCTGTTCGGCCGGGACGCCGTGGCGGCCACCTTCGACACGCCGGGATTCCGCGGCATGTCGTTCTACGAGATCCGGGCTCGCTCGATTATCAGCCGGGTGCCCGGCCAATCCCGGCTGCCATTCCGGGCCACCATCAACCCGTATCGCGGGTGCGGCCACGCCTGCGTGTACTGCTTCGCCCGGGGCAGCCACGCCTACCTGGATCTGGACGCCGGCCTGGATTTCAACTCCAAGATCATCGTCAAGGTCAACGCGGCGGAACTGCTGCGCCGGGAGCTTGCCAGCCCGCGCTGGACCGGCGAGCACATCGCCATGGGCACGAACGTGGACTGCTACCAGCGGGCGGAGGGCCGGTACCGGCTGATGCCCGGCATCATCGAGGCGCTGCGCGCGGCCAGGAACCCGTTCTCGATCCTCACCAAGGGCACCCTGCTGCTGCGGGATCTGGACCTGCTCGCGGCGGCGGCCGAGGTGACCACGGTCGGCCTCAACGTCTCGGTCGGTTTCGCCGACGCCGCGTTGTCGCGGCTGGTCGAGCCGGGAACGCCGAGCCCGCAGCGCCGACTCGAGGTCTGCGCCGCGGTCACAGCGCGCGGACTGCGGTGCGGCGTCCTGATGGGGCCGGTGCTGCCGTTCCTGTCCGATTCCCCCGCTCAACTGGAACGCACCGTCCGGGAGATCGCCGCCGCCGGGGCGGCGAGCGTCAGCCCAATCGTGCTGCACCTGCGCCCGGGCGCCCGGGAGTGGTTCGGGCAGTGGCTGGCCGCTCACCATCCGGCGCTGGTCGATCGGTACCGGGACCTCTACCGGGCCGGCGCCTACGCCCCGCGTTCCTATCAGCACCGGATCGCCGCCACCGTGGCCGACCTGGCCCGCCGCCATGGCGTCGGCCGGGCCAGTCCGGCCGCGGCCCGGCGCCTGCCGGCCCGCAGGCCGGTCAGCGAACCGGACCGGGCGCCCGCCAGCACCGGGGTCCAGCTCAGCCTCCTGTAATCTGGGCACCAGGCGTCAAACCGGCACGGCGGGGCTCGCGGGAGCGGGCTACGGGGAGGATCATGCGCGGCAGTCGAGCGGGCCAGGCCTCCGGCCGGCCGGCCCGGCCACCACGCCGGCTGAGACCGCTCGCCGTCGACCTGGCCGCCGTCGGCGCGGGCGGCGCGCTCGGCAGCACGGCCCGTTACCTGGTCGAACTGGCGGTGCCCACGGTCCCCGGTTTCCCGTGGCCGACCTTCACCGTCAACATCGTCGGCAGCTTCGTGCTCGGACTGCTGATGGTCTACCTGCTCGACGTCTGGCCGCCCCGGCGCGAACTGCGGCTGTTCCTCACCACCGGGATCATCGGCGGCTTCACCACCTTCTCCTCGTTCGCGACCGAGGTGGCGCTGCAACTGCGGGCCGGCGGCATCGCGCTGGCCGATGCCTATGCGCTGTCCAGCCTGGTTGCCGGGGTTGCCGCGGTATGGGCCGGAGTCATGACCGCCAGGCTCGTCACCCGGCAGCGCGTCGCCAGCGACGACTACCCGGATGACCGGTCCGCCGGTGATCTGGCCCCGGACTCCGCGACCGGCCCGCGCGAAGCGGGCCGCGACGGTCACAACAGCACCGGTCACAACAGCGCCGGCCGCGGCGGCGCCAGCCTGAGCCGGGAGGCGACGTCCGGATGAACCCGCAGGGTGCGGCCAGGAGAGTCACGATCATCGTCGGCGAGTCCGACCATCACAATCACCGGCCGCTGTACGCCGAGATCGTGCACCGGGCGCACCACGCCGGACTGGCGGGCGCGAGCGTGTTCCGCGGGATGGAGGGGTTCGGCATAACCTCCCGGATCCACACCAGCCGCCTGCTCTCGCTCAGCCAGGACCTGCCGGTCATGATTCTTCTCGTCGACGCCGCCGAGCCGATCGAGCGGTTCCTGCGCGAGATCGACGACCTGATCGGCGAAGGCCTGGTGCTGGTCGACGACGTGTGGGTGCACCGGCCGGGCGCGCCGCTGCCCGCGCCCGGTGACCTAGCGTCCGGTGGCCCGACGTCCGGTGGCCCGGCGTCCGGGGGCCCGGCCACGTGACGGTTCTGCTCGTCGCGCTCGGCGGCATGGCCGGCGCCCCGCTTCGCTATCTGATGGACCGGATGATCCAGTCCCGGCACGACAGCGTGCTGCCCTGGGGAACGTTCACGGTGAACGTGATCGGCTCGGCGATCCTCGGCTTCCTGCTCGGGGCGCAGCAGCATCTCGGGATGTCGTCTCAGGTCATGGCCCTCGCCGGGATCGGGTTCTGCGGCGGGCTCACCACGTTCTCGACCTTCGGGTACGAGACGCTCCGACTGCTCGAGGACGGCGCGGTCGGCGCGGCCGGGCTGAACATGCTGGGCAGCCTGGCGATCGGCGTCGCCGCCGGGGCGCTCGGCTTCCTGCTGGCACTCGCGCTCTGACCGGTCCCGGCCAGCGACAATGCCCGTCCTGGTCACACGTAGAGTTGACTGCCGTGGATATCGCACGCGATGAGGCCGCTCAGCGGGCACCGGGCAGGCTGGCAGTGCGCACCGCCGAGGTGCCCGATCCGGGCGATCTCCTCGCGCTGCTGCCGGTCCCTGACGCGCTGTCCTGGGTCCGGCAGGGCGACGGCCTCGTCGGCTGGGGCACCGCGGCCAAGATCACGCTGCCCGCCGGGCACGACAGGTTCGCGGCGGGCGAGAAGTGGCTGCGCGAGGTGTTCGACGCTGCCGACATCACCGACGAGGTGAACCTGCCGGGCACCGGGCCGGTCGCGTTCGGCAGCTTCACCTTCGACCCGGCCTCCGACGGGTCGGTCCTGGTCGTGCCGAACATCGTGCTCGGCCGCGGCGGCGGCCGGTCCTGGCTGACCACCATCGTTCCGGCCGAGGCGGACGGATCCGGCCGGGCCGGAATGCCCGCACCGGGACTGCCCGTGCCCGGCCTGCCCGAGGTGCCCAGCCCGCTGCCGGCCCCGGCCCGGCTGACCACGCCGACCGGGGTGCGGTGGTCCGACGGCGGCCTGTCCGCACCGGACTGGGAGCGGGCCGTGGCCGCCGCCGTCGACGCGATCGGCGCGGGCACGGTCCGCAAGGTGGTGCTGGCGCTCGACCTGCACGCGACGGCGGCGCAGGACATCGATCCCCGGGTGCTGCTCACCCGCCTGGCCGCCAGGTACCCGGACTGCTACACCTTCGCCTGCGCCGGACTGGTCGGCGCGACGCCGGAACTGCTGATCCGCCGGACCGGCGACTGGGTGCACTCCCTGGTGCTGGCCGGGACCACGCCCCGGGGCGGCACCGCCGAGGCGGACGACGAACTGGGCGCCGCGCTGCTCGCCTCCGCGAAGGACCTGGACGAGCACCAGTACGCGGTGCGGGACGTGCGCGCCTCGCTCGCGCCGCTGTGCTCCAGCCTGGAGGTCGCGCCGCGGCCCGTCCTGCTCCGGCTCGAGAACGTCCAGCACCTGGCCACCCGGGTCGAGGGAGTGCTGGCCGACGACGGGTCCGGGCAGCGCTCGGCCCTGGCGCTGGCCGCGGCGCTGCATCCGACCCCGGCCGTGTGCGGCACGCCGTCGGAGTCCGCGCTCGAACTGATCCGTGAGCTTGAGGGCATGGACCGGGGCCGGTACAGCGGCCCGGTGGGCTGGGTGGACGCGCGCGGTAACGGCGAGTGGGGCATCGCGCTGCGGTGCGGCGAGATCTCCGGCCGACAGGCCCGGCTTTTCGCCGGATGCGGCATTGTCGCCGGTTCGCAGCCGGCCTCTGAGCTGGCCGAAGCCCAGGCCAAGCTCCGCCCGATGCGGCAGGCTATCGAGGGCTAGGCCGGCCACCCTGTGTGACGGCTGACGGCACCCGGTACGCTATCCCGGCCAACCGGGTTAAGCGCCAGGATGCCCCCATGTCACAGGGTGATTGCGGTTGCGTAAATGCACGCAACCGCTTCCTGCGGCCGGGTAGACACCATCCATGATTGCGTGTAGTCACGGTAGGTGACCACGGATACGCCTGCGCATCGCGTCAGGCCAGAAGGAGTCTGCACATGACACGTCGTTCCTATCGGATTGCCGCAGTGGCAATGGCCAGCCTGGCTGCCGCCGGGCTCGCCGCCTGCAGCAGTTCGAGTTCGTCCGGCGGGAGCAGCGGCGGCAATGCGACAGCGTCCAAGCCGGTCTACGGCGGAACGCTCAACATCGTGGCTGCGGCCGGCCCGGACCACATTGACACTGTCCCCGCGTATTACACGGCGGACTACATCCTCGAGCGCGCCTACGCACGGCAGCTGGTGACCTACCCGACCGTGCCGGACCCGACGCTCACCTCTGCGGGCTGGAAGACGGACACGACGCCGGTTCCGGACGTCGCGACGTCGGTTCCCACGCCCACCGATGGCGGCAAGCTCTACACCTTCCACATCAAGTCCGGCGTCGACTGGAACACCAGCCCGCCACGGCAGGTCACTGCCCAGGACTTCATCCGCGAGTTCAAGGCCTTCTGCAACCCGGTCAGCCCGGTCGGCAACCTGCTGTACTACTCGGCCACCATCCAGGGCCTGCAGTCCTACTGCAACGCGGAGAACGCGTACTTCGCCAACAAGGCTCACAAGCCGACGGCCGCGAACATCGCCGCGTTCCAGAACTCGCACACCATCTCCGGCATCACCGCGCCGAACAGCATGACGCTTCAGTTCCACCTGATCGCGCCGGCCAGTGACTTCATCTACATGCTGGCCATGCCGTTCGCCTCGGCCCGTCCGGTCGAGTACGACTCGTACGTGCCGAACAGCCTCCAGCTGGACCAGCACACCATCTCCGACGGCCCGTACCAGATCACCAAGTACGTGCCGAACCGCGAGATCGTGATGGCGCGGAACCCGGCCTGGAAGAAGTCCACGGACGCGAACCGGAACCAGTACGTCAAGCAGATCGTCGTCACCATGGGCGTGACCGACGCGCAGACGCAGTTCAACCAGATGAAGGCCGGCCAGTACGACCTCACCCTCGACACCCCGCTGGTGCCGAGCGAGATCCCGGTCCTGCAGTCCACTCACAACCCGCAGTTCATGTCCTGGCCAGGAAGCAACACGCTGCCCTACATCGTGTTCAACCTGCGCAGCCCGAACTCCGGCGGCGCCATGGGCAACCTCAAGGTCCGCCAGGCGATCGAGTACGGCGTGAACAAGTACGCGGTCCAGAAGGCCTACGGCGGCCCGACCGTCGCCAAGATCATCAACACGGCGATCCCGCCGGGCAACGTGGGCTACCAGAACTACAACCTGTACCCGTCCAACAACAGCGAGGGCAACACTGCCAAGTGCAAGTCCCTGCTGGCCTCTGCCGGTTACAAGAACGGCGTCAGCCTTACCTACCTGTACCCGAACGACTCCGTCAACACCGCGGTGTTCCAGGCCATCCAGGCCAGCCTGCGGCCGTGCGGCGTCAACCTGAAGGGCAAGCCGGAGGCCGGCTCCACCTTCTTCGTTGACCTCGGTAACGCCCCGGTCAACAACAAGCCGGGCACGTGGGACATGGGCCAGGCCGGCTGGTTCCCGGACTGGTTCGGTAACAACGGCCGCACCACCATCGCGCCGCTGTTCCAGACCAACTGCGTGCTGAACACCACCAACTACGGCTGCTACAACAGCTCCAAGCTGGACGGCCTGATCAAGCAGGCCGAGGCGGCCCCGTCGCTGACCCAGGCCGGCGCCCTCTGGCACCAGGCGGACCTCAACGTCATGCAGAATGCCGTTGTGGTACCGCTGCTGAGCCAGCAGCTGGTGATCTTCTCTAGCTCGCGGATCGCGAACAAGGGAAGCTCCGCCATCATCTACCAGCCGAACGTCGGCGGCCCGGACATCACGAACATCTGGGTCAAGAACGGCTGAGTGAGTTAGCAATGGTCCGGCCGGGTATGCAGAGGGCATGCCCGGCCGGACCTGCGCGGGGGTGATCGGCTGATATCCTGCAAGTCAGGATTCGTGTCGCCCCATTGATATATGCGAGGGATGTGAGCATCCCGATCTGACCCGCGGGGCGCGGCGCGCCTGGCACCACGTGGGAGGAAAAATATGAGCCTGCTCGAGGTGACCGACCTGAGGGTCAGTTTCCCGACGGCTGACGGTATCGTGCAGGCGGTGCGGGGGGTTTCCTTTGCCGTCGAGCGCGGCCGCACACTCGGCATAGTCGGCGAGTCCGGCAGCGGTAAGACCGTCCTGACCCAGAGTCTGCTCGGCCTGACTCCGGGCGGCCAGATCTCGGGCACGGCGGTCTTCGACGGCGTGAACCTGGTCGGCCTGGAGCCGAAGTCCATGCAGCGGATCCGCGGCAAGGACATCGCGGTCATCTTCCAGGACCCGCTGACCAGCCTGCACCCCCTGTACAAGGTGGGCTGGCAGATCACCGAGATGATCCGCGCGCACGACAAGTCTGTTTCTAAGAAGCAGGCGATGGAGCGTGCCGTGGAACTGCTCGGCCACGTCGGCATCCCGCGTCCCAGGGAACGGGTCAACGACTACCCCCACCAGTTCTCCGGCGGCATGCGGCAGCGGGTCATGATCGCGATGGCGATCTCGCTGAGCCCGAAGCTAATCGTCGCCGACGAGCCCACCACGGCGCTGGACGCCACCGTCCAGGCCCAGATCATCGATCTGCTGCTGCGGCTTCAGCGGGAGTCGAACACCGCGCTGATGATGATCACCCACGACCTCGGCGTGGTCGCCGACATCGCCGACGAGGTCATGGTGATGTACGCCGGCCGCGCCGCCGAGAAGGCCTCCAAGCGGGACATCTTCTACCAGCCGCACCACCCCTATACCAAGGGCCTGCTGGAGTCGATCCCGCGCAGTTCGGCCGCGGCCGAGCGGCTCAAGCCGATCACCGGCCAGCCGCCGAGCCTGATCCGGCTGCCGTCAGGCTGCGCGTTCCACCCGCGCTGCGCCTATGTGATGGACCGCTGCCTGACGGACCAGCCGGAACTCGTCCCGGTCGCCGAGGCCGGCGAGCACCGCTCGGCCTGCTGGCTGCCCGCCGCGGCAACCGGCCTGTCCGATGATGTCGAGGAACTGCGGCGCCGCACCGTCGAGATGGGCCGGACCGACGAGGCGGCCAAGGTCGCCGAGAAGATCGCGGCCGCTCCCGAATCCGAGGGAAGCGTGATCGCATGAGTGACCTGCTGAACGGGCAGGCCCCGGCCGGCCCGGAGGCCGACGCCGGCGACGACGTCCTGATCCGGGCCGATAACATCGTCAAGTACTTCCCGGTCAAGGGGAACGGCCTGGTCCGGCGCACCGTTGCCAACGTGCAGGCGGTCGATGGCGTCTCGCTGACCGTCAAGCGCGGCCAGACCCTGGGCCTGGTGGGCGAGACCGGGTGCGGCAAGTCCACCCTGGCCCGGTGCATCGCCGGGCTGATCCCGGTCACCTCCGGCAAGGTCTACTTCGAGGGCAAGGACATCACTAACCTGCCCCGGCGGACCATGCAGCCGTTCCGCCGGGAGATCCAGATGATCTTCCAGGACCCGTACGGCTCGCTGAACCCGCGCCGCCGGGTCGGGGCGATCATCGGCGACCCGTTCGCGGTGCACAAGACCGCCACCGGCAGCGAGCGCAAGAAGGCCGTCCAGGAACTGATGGAGCGGGTCGGCCTCAACCCCGAGCACTACAACAGGTTCCCGGCCGAGTTCTCCGGCGGCCAGCGCCAGCGGATCGGGGTGGCCAGGGCCCTGGCGCTGCGCCCCAAGCTGATCATCTGCGACGAGCCGGTGTCGGCCCTGGACGTCTCGATCCAGGCGCAGGTGCTCAACCTGCTGTCTGACCTGCAGTCCGAGTTCGGATTGTCGTACCTGTTCATCGCGCACGACCTGGAGGTCGTGCGACACGTCAGCGACGCGGTCACAGTGATGTACCTGGGCCGGGTCGCCGAATCAGGTCCGGGCAACCAGGTCTACGACCACTCCAGGCACCCGTACTCCACCGCGCTGCTGTCGGCGGCGCCGGCCGCCGACCCGGACGCGGCCGCCGAGCGGCAGCGTGTCCTGCTCACCGGTGACGTGCCTTCGCCGATCCACCCGCCGAGCGGGTGCAGGTTCCACCCCCGGTGCCCGAAGGCCCAGGACCTGTGCGGCACCACCGAGCCTGCCCTGGAGAACAAGGCGGGTGACCCCAGCACGCATCTCACCGCCTGCCACTTCCCGGTCGAGGCCGGCGAGGATCTGGCCCGGGTCGGCCGGAGGGAGCAGTCATGAGCATCACCGAGGTCGAGTTCCAGGCCACCGCGGTCGAGAACGCCCCGGTCAAGTCCATCGAGGGCCGCAGCCAGTGGCAGCTCACCTGGCGGCGGCTGCGCGGTGACAAGATCGCCATCATCTCGATGGTGGTGATCATCATCATCGTGCTCGCCGCGCTGGCGGCTCCCCTGGTCGCCAGCGCGACCGGGCACGGCGTATACCAGGCGTTCCCGAACAACGGCCTGACCGCCGACGGCGCACCCGTCGGCCCGGGTGTCCACGGCTTCATCCTCGGCACCGACAACACCGGACGCGACCTGCTGGTCCGGATCCTGTACGGGGCGCGGATCTCGCTGTTCGTCGGCGTGTTCACCACCCTGCTCGGGGCGGTGCTCGGGGTCTCCGTCGGGATGATCGCCGGCTACTTCGGCGGCTGGGTCGACACGATCCTGGCCAGGCTGATCGACGCCGTGCTGGCGTTCCCGTTCATCGTCCTCGCGCTCGCCCTGGCCGCGGTGCTGAACCCGAGCCTGTGGATCGTGGTCGGGATCATCGCCTTCTTCGCCTGGGCGGGCATCGCCCGGATCGTGCGCGGGCAGACGCTCGCGCTGAAGGAGAAGGAGTACATCGAGGCCGCGCGTTCGCTTGGCGCCGGGCCCTGGCGGATCATGTTCGTCGACATCCTGCCGAACCTGCTCGGGCCGGTGCTGGTGCTCGCCACGCTGTTCATCCCGACCGCGATCGGCGTCGAGGCCACGCTGTCCTTCCTCGGCATCGGCATCCCGCCGCCCGCGCCAAGCTGGGGCAACATCCTGAACGCCGCCCAGGACTACTACCAGGTCGATCCCTGGTTCGTGATCTTCCCGGCGGCCGCGCTGCTGATCACCACGCTGGCGTTCAACCTGCTCGGTGACGGCATCAGGGACGCGATGGACCCGAGGACCGAGCGGATCTTCGCGGGCCGCAAGACCGGGCGCCGGAAGAACGGCAAGCGCGGCAAGGGCCTGAACCTGGACAACGCCCTGCTCGTCGGCGAACAGGCCACGATGACGGTCGACCACCCGGTCGCGCCGGGCGAGGAGAGCTGACATGGGCATGGTGCGCTTCCTCGTCCGCCGCATCCTCAGCGGCATCGTGGTCCTGTGGGTGGTCGCGACGCTGAGCTTCATGCTCTTCTTCGTCGCGGTGCCCGAGGGGGTCGTCGCCCGCAACCTGGCCGGCCGCGCCGCCACCCCGGCGGTGCTCGCACAGGTCATGCAGAATCTCGGGCTGAATCGGCCCTGGTATGTCCAGTACGGGCATTACATGGATGGCCTGCTGCACGGCAACCTGGGGTACTCCTACTACACCCAGCAGCCGGTGATCGACATCATCAAGCTGGGCTTCCCGGCTACCCTCTCGGTGGTCGTCGGCGGCGTGATCCTCTGGCTGGTTGTCGGCCTCGGCGTCGGCATCCTGAGTGCCACCCGGGCGCGCAGCCTCTTCGACCGGGTCGCCACCGTCGGCGTGCTCGCCGGGGTATCCGCCCCGGTGTTCGTGGTCGGCGAGATCCTGATCGTGGTCGTCTACGTGCAGCTCAACAACGCGGGTATCCACTTCATCCAGACCGGCTACACGCCGATCAGCCAGAGCTTCACCGGCTGGCTGGGCACGATGATCCTGCCCTGGGTGACGCTGGCGACCGTGCAGGCCGCGATCTACACCCGGCTGTCCCGCGGTTCGCTGCTGGACACGCTCGGCGAGGACTACATCCGGACGGCGCGGGCTAAGGGCCTGTCCGAGCGCCGGGTGCTGTACCGGCACGCGGTCCGCTCGGCGCTCACCCCGGTGGTGTCCCAGCTAGGCATCGACGTCGGCGCTCTGCTCGGCGGCGTGATCGTGGTCGAGCAGGTCTTCGGCCTGCAGGGCATCGGCCAGGAGACCGTGCAGGCGATCACCAACGGCGACGGCCAGCTTGTGCTCGGCTTCATCATCCTGGCGGCGCTGTTCGTGGTGCTCGCCAACCTGGTGGTCGACATCGCCTACGCGCTGCTCGACCCGCGGGTCCGGATCCACTAGGCAGTTCATACGGCGAATCGAATCGGGCGGCCCGGATTCTCCGGGCCGCCCGATCGACTTTCCGGACCCGGGCTGATCGGCTCCGCGGATTCGGCCGATCGGGCCACCGGGTCCGATCGGCTCTTTCGGTCCGATCGGCTCTCGCGGCCGGGCCTCCTCAGCCGGCGGCAAGCGCCGCGGCGGCAGCCCCGGCTAGGCGGACCCGGAGCGCCCGCTGTCCGGCCCGGTCGGTACGCAGTTCGGCAAGCCTGATCCCGCGTCCCCGACCCGCCCCGGACCTCAGTACGGCAAGCTCGTCCGCCAGGTCGGACGCGGTCGCCAGCGCCCGGTACGGCAGCCGGGCGGCCGCGGCCAGGTCGGCCACCGACGTACCGTGCGGCGTGCCGAACACGCGCTCGAACGACTCCGGGAACGCAGCCTGCTCTAGCTGGGAGAAGATCCCGCCGCCGTCGTTGTTCACCACCACGATCAGCAGGTCGGGCCGGGCCTCGTCCGGGCCGAGCAGCAGTCCAGGGGCGTCGTGCACCAGCGCGAGATCGCCGAGCAGCGCCACCGCGGGGCCGCCGCCGGCTCCCTGATGCGCGATCGCCGCGCCGATCGCCGAGGAGACCAGGCCGTCGATTCCGCTGGCTCCCCGGCTGGCCAGGACCCGGAGTCCGGCGCGCGGCGCAAGCTGAGCGTCCAGGTCCCTGATCGGCAGGCTGGACGCCGCCCACAGCAAGGCGCCGTCCGGCAGGCCGGCCGCCAGGTCGCGGGCCAGCCTGGGCTCGCTCAGCGCGTCACCGGCGTCCAGGACGACGTCCGCGGCGGCCGTCGCCCGGGCATCGGCCGCCAGCCAGGACCGGGCCCACGGCGAGCCGGGACCGCCACCGGGCGGGACGGGCGGGACCGGCGGGCCGGTCAGACCGGCTGTGTCCGACGGGACGGGCGGGCCGGACGCCAGCGCGACCTCGGCGGCCACGTCGGTGGCCGACCGGCCGGGGTCCGACCACCGGCCAGGTCCGTGCGCCAGCACGACGTGCCGGATCGCGCCACCCGCGCGCAGCAGCGCCTGCTGCCCGCGGGACAGCCCCGGCCGCCCGGCCGAGACGAGCACGTCCGGCCGGTGCGCGGCCAGGAAGTCCGGATCGGCGAGCAGGTACTGGTAGCCGCGCAGCGCGAGCGGGCCGCGCCGGGCGTTCGACGACGGCTCGGCCAGCACCGGCCAGCCGGCCCGGCCGGCCAGGTCGATCAGCGGCTCCGGGTCGTAGTCGCCCGCCCCCGCGACGACCAGCCCGCGCTCGGTCCACGGCAGTTCCACGCGGGCGGCGAAGCTGGTCCAGGGACGGCCGTCCGGGCGGCCGTTACGGCCCGGACCGGCGCCGTCAGGCTCCTGGGCCGCCGCACCGGCCGGCTGCTCCCGTTGCGGATCGTCCGGGACCAGCGGCTCGCGCAGCGGCACGTTCAGGTGCACCGGCCCGGCCGGGCCGCCCGCCCGCCCGGACGCGATCCCCCAGGCCCGGGCCGCCGCCGACCGCCAGTAGCCGGACCGCGGGGCACCCGCCTCGGCCACACCAAGCTCGCAGAACCACCGCACCGCCGACCCGTACAGCTTGAGCTGGTCGATCGTCTGGTTCGCGCCGGTGCCGCGCAGCTCGGGCGGCCGGTCCGCGGTCAGCACGAGCAGCGGCACGTCGGACTCGTCCGCCTCGATCACCGCCGCGTGGAAGTGCGCCGCCGCCGTCCCCGACGTGCAGGTGACGACTACCGGCCGGCCGCCGGACTTGGCCAGCCCGAGCGCCAGGAACGCGGCGCTGCGCTCGTCGATCCGCACATGCAGCCGCAGGTCGCCGGCGACCGACCGGCGGTGCAGTTCCATCGCCAGCGGGGCGCTGCGCGATCCGGGGGCGAGCACCGCGTCCCGCAGCCCGCACCGGATCAGCTCGTCGACGACGGCGGTCGCCAGCGCCGTGGACGGGTTCACCGCGGCACCGGGGCCAGCCGCGCGACCGCGGCCGGCCGGCCCGCCAGACGAGATCGGGTCATGCCAGGAACTCCGCCGCGGCCAGGATCCGCTCGCGCCACGGGCCGGGATCGGTCTCGACCGCCGCCAGCCGCTCGGGATCTACCACCGCCGGACGGACCGGCAGCGCCCCGTCCACGGCGGTCAGCGGGTCGCTGGTCACGTCCGCGGTGAGCAGGCTCATCGTCGCCAGCCCGCAGTCGTAGTCAAGCTCGGGCAGCGCTGCGGCCAGCGCGACCCCGGCAGCTAGCCCGACCGAGGAGTCGACCGCGCTGGACACCACCACCGGCAGCCCGCACGCCTCCGCGATCTGCAGGGCCGGCCGCACCCCGCCGAGCGGCGCGACCTTGAGCACCACGATGTCGGCCGCCCCGGCCGCCCGGACCTTCATCGGATCGGACGCCTTGCGGATCGACTCGTCGGCGGCCAGCGGCACCTCCACCAGCGCGCGCAGCGCGGCCAGTTCGTCCAGGGTGGCGCACGGCTGCTCGGCGTACTCCAGGCCGAACGCGTTCAGCCGTCGCAGCATCCGCGCGGCCGTGTCCACGTCCCAGCCGCCGTTGGCGTCCACCCGGATCCGGCCCGCCGGGCCGATCGCGTCCCGGACCGCCTCGACCCTGGCGATGTCGTCCGCCTCGGCCTGGCCCCGCTCGGCCACCTTCACCTTCGCGGTCCGGCAGCCCGACCCGGCGACGATCGCGTGCGCCTGCTCCGGACCGACCGCCGGCACGGTCACGTTCACCCCGACCCGGTCCCGCACCGGCGCCGGCCAGCCGACCGTCGCCGACTCGATAGCGCTGGCCAGCCAGCGGGAACTCTCCCGGGGACCGTACTCCGCGAACGGCGCGAACTCCCCCCAGCCCGCGGGCCCGCGCAGCAGCGCGCCCTCCCGCACGGTGATGCCGCGGAACCTGGTTCGCATCGGGATCGCGAAGGCCCGCAGCGTAGGCAGCAGGCTGGCCAGCGCGTCCCGCGCCGGGCCGCCCCCGGGCCGCTGGCTGTCGAGCACGGCTCCTCCTCGTCCCCGCGCGACCGGCTCATCCGGCCGCGACCGGCTCATCCGGCGCGGCCGATCCGCCGATTAACCTTACGACCGTGAATAATCGCCCGCTGCACGCGGTCCTGCTGACCGGCCAGGACGCCCCGGGACGGCTGCTCGACGCGCTCACCGCGGCGCTGGACGGCACCGGCCCGGCCATCCTCCCGCTCGACCCGGCCCTCCCGGCGTCCAGACTCGACGAGCTGATCGGCGCGTTCGCGCCGAGCGCGATCATCACCCCCGACGGGGTGCAACGGCTCACGCCCGCCGGCCGGTCCGGTGATGGCCGGCCCGGTGATGACGCGCCCCGGGACGGCCGGTCCGGCGGCGGCGCGCCGGGGATCGCGCCGGACATCGCCGTTGTGCTGGCCACCTCGGGCTCGACCGGCGCGCCCAAGGGCGCCGAACTCACCGCGAGCGCGCTGCTCGCCTCCGAACTCACCGCGAGCGCGCTGCTCGCCTCGGCCCGGGCCGCGCTGGACCGGATCGGCGCCGACCCGGCACGCCGCTGGCTGTGCAGCCTTCCCGCGCACCACATCTCCGGTCTCGGCGTCCTGGTCCGGTCGCTGGTCGCCGGGTCCGCGCCGGTCTTCGCCGACCGACTGGAGCCTGACACCGTCGAGGCGGCGGTCCACGGACCGGACCGGGTCGGATACGTGTCGATGGTGCCGACCCAGTTGCGGAGGCTGCTTGAGGCCGGGGCGCCGGTCGACCGGTTCGACACGATCCTGCTCGGCGGCGCGGCGATCCCGGCCGACCTGCTCACCGCCGCGGCGGCGGCCGGCGCGCGGGTGGTGACCACCTACGGGATGACCGAGACCAGCGGCGGCTGCGTGTACGACGGGTTGCCGCTGGACGGGGTTCGGGTCGCGACCGGCGCCGACGGGCGGATCAGGATCAGCGGGCCGGTGCTGTTCGCCCGGTACCGGCTGGCGCCGGAGCTAACCTCGGCCGCGCTGGACGACGGCTGGTTCGTGACCGCTGACCTCGGCGGCCTCGGCCCGGACGGCCGTCTGGTCGTGCGCGGCCGGGCCGACGACGTGATCAACACCGGCGGCGAGAAGGTCGTGGCCGGCGAGGTCGAGCGGGTGCTGCGCGAGTCCGGGCAGATCCGTGACGCCGTGGTGGTCGGCGTCCCGGACCCGGAGTGGGGCGAGCGGGTCACCGCGCTGGTCGTGCCGGCCGACGCCGGCCGGCCGCCGAGCCTGGACCAACTCAGGGAGCACGTCGGACGCAGCCTGCCCCGTTACGCCGCACCCAGGGGGCTGGTCCTGCTGCCGGAAATCCCGCTGCTCAGCTCCGGCAAGCCGGACCGGCAGCTACTGCGGAAGCTGGCCGAGTCGCCGGGCTAGCGGCCCGGCGGGACCGGCTAAGTGCCGGACCGGGTAGGCCCGCCTGCCGAGCCGCCGGACCAGGCAGGGTCCCAGGCCAGGCGGCGCCGCCGGACCGGGCAGGCTCGCTGGAGCCGTCACCCGTCCGGCATCGCCCCTGAACCCGGGTCCCAGCCCGGATCCGGCCCGGCCCGTGGTGTGGATGGCACATGCTGGACCCTCCAGTGACCAATATGTGCCATCCACACCACGCCGCCTACCGCTGGCGAGCCCTGTCCGGGCATGGCGGGCACCATGATCGTGGTCGACTTTCAGAGCGTGGTGGATTCTCGGCGGCTGCCGCTGAGAATCCACCACGCTCTGAGATTCACCCGCGCTGGAGGCGAGCAGGGTCGGCGAGGGTCCGGGAGATCGCGCATCCGGACGATTAGCAGTTCCGGGACTCCCCCAGCACCGCCAGACCAGGCGGCCGACTCACCCGGATCGCCAGCGCCGCCGGCGAGAGCACCGGGCACTAGACACCAGGCACTAGACACCAGGCACTAGACACCAGGCACTAGACACGCAGCCGAGCGCGAGCGAGCCAAGCAGCGCCAACTCAAGCAGCGTCAACTGCTGCGCGGAAGCGGGAGGAGCCGGACAGATCGCGCGCTGCGGGCGCCGATTTTCGCGCACGCTACCGCCTGCCGGGAAACAAACGAGCGCCTCGTGCGTTATACGTAACGCTCGCCTTGCACAATACCAAGCGACGCAAGTCTTGGGTACTGCCGCAGTGGCGGGCACAGCGATCAGCGCGAGGCGCACGCGAACGGAGGTGTCTCATGCCGAGAACCGCACGCGCTCATTCCGAGCACGATGCCGACCAGGTCCCCGCGAAGCACGTGGAGGATCTGATTCTGCGCGGACGTCGGCAAGGCTACCTGATGCTTCCCGAGCTGCGCACCGCGTTCGAGGACGCGAAGATCTCGCCCGCGCAGGCTCGCCTGATCCTGGGCGAGCTGACCGACGCGGGTGTGCGGCTAGGTGACGAGGCAGCCTCGGGACCCGCCGCCGCCCCGAGCCGGCAGGCACGCCACCTGGCCGGCTCAGTTACCTCCGAAACGGAGCCAGACCACGTGACTCATGCCGAGCTAGAACTCGCCGAGATCGAGCTCAACGACGCCGACCTCGCGCTCGCCGACCTCGATGAGGCCGACCTGCTCGACGACACCCCGGCAGGCGACACCCCGGAAGGGGCGGCAGCGGCCGGCGCCACCACTCGCTCGCTGCCCGCCCACGGCCGGACCGGTACCAGGACAGCCACCCGGCGCGGTGCGAAGCGTGCCTCCGGCAGCAGGGCATCCAGCAGGGCCGCTGGCAACGGCGCGGCCGATGCCGCGACCGGCGACACCGCTGACGCCGACGACGAGGTCTTTCCCGAGGTGGACCTCGATGACCAGACCTCGGTCATGGGCGACTCGGTGCATACCTACCTGAAGTCGATCGGCCGGACCAGCCTGCTCACCGCGGAGCAGGAGGTCGACCTGGCCAAGCGGATCGAGGCCGGCCTGTTCGCCGAGTACAAGCTCGAGTCCGAGACCGGCCTGTCGCCGGAGTACCGCGCCGATCTGGAGGCAGTGGCCGAGGACGGCCGCCGCGCCAAGGCGCACATGCTCGAGGCGAACCTCCGGCTGGTGGTGTCGGTCGCGAAGAAGTACAGCGACCGCGGCCTGTCCCTGCTCGACGTGGTCCAGGAGGGCAACCTGGGCCTGATCCGCGCGGTCGAGAAGTTCGACTACACCAAGGGCTATAAGTTCTCCACCTACGCCATGTGGTGGATCCGCCAGGCCATCCAGCGCGGCTTCGCCGACTCGGCCAGGACCATCCGGCTGCCGGTGCACGTCCTGGAGATGCTCAGCAAGCTGAGCCGGGTCGAGCGCGACATGCACCAGCGGCTGGGCCGGGAGCCAACCCCGGAGGAACTGGCCGTCGAGCTTGACCGCACGCCGGACCAGATCGAGGAGCTGCTGCGCACCAGCAGGCAGCCGATCAGCCTGGACTCCACCATCGGCGAGGACGGCGAGACCAGCATCGGCGACCTGATCGAGGACGTCGACGCGCCGGAGGCGTCCGAGCTTGTCGACCGCCAGCTGATGGCCGACCAGCTACGGCACGCGCTCGACGCGCTGACGCCGCGCGAGGCCACCATCATGGCGATGCGGTTCGGGCTGTATGACGGCAACCCGCACACGCTGGACGAGATCGGCAAGGCGCTCGGGCTCACCAGAGAGCGGATCAGGCAGCTGGAGAAGCAGTCGCTGTCCAAGCTGCGGCACCCGTCGCGGGCACGGCCGCTGCTGGAGTACGCCGTCTGAGCGAGCCGTTCCGGCGCTGACAACCGAACACCGATCCGGCCCTATCCGGGGTCGGATCACAACGAGCATGGCCCGGGTCCGACCTCCCGCCGGACTCGGGCCATTCCATGCCCGGACCGAGCGCGGCTCTCCGGCCGGGCCGCCGTGAGCCCCGACACGTTCCCGTGGGATCGGTGCCGGCCGTCGGCTCAGCGGGTAGATTTCGCCGGGTGAGCGTCGACGTCACCACACTGCACGAAGTCACGGACGAGGCGGTTGAGGCCTTCTGGCGGCTGCTCCCGCAGCTCTCCACCTCGGCTCCCCCGCTGGATGAGGAGGCCCTGGCCGTGATCGTCGCGGCCCCGGCGAGCACCGTGCTCGTGGCCCGGATCGACGGCCGGATCGTCGGCACCCTGACGCTGGCCATGTTCCCGATCCCAACCGGGTTGCGCGCGTGGATCGAGGACGTTGTGGTCGACGAGACAGCGCGCGGCCACGGCGTCGGCAAGGCACTCACCCTGGAGGCGCTGCGGCTGGCCAAGGAGGCCGGCGCGCGCACGGTCGACCTGACCACGCGCCCGTCCAGGGTCGCGGCCGGGCATCTGTACGAGGGCCTCGGCTTCGAGCGCCGCGAGACCCGGCTGTACCGCTTCCCGATCGCGTGACCGTGCGCTCGGCCTGACCGTGCGCTCGGCCTGACCGTGCGCTCGGCCCGGACACCCGCGGGCCGGGCACGACCGGAGCTAGGGCCGCCACCGCCCGCGCGGCGGCCCTGGGCCCGGGTCGGCTCGGGTCAGCCGAGTTCGGCTACCGCCTGCAGCACCCGCTGCACGTCCGACTCGTCGTTGTAGTGCACCAGGCCGACCCGCACCGCGCTGCCGGAGTCGCGGATGCCGAGCACGCCGGTCAGTTCCCAGGCGTAGTTGTGGCCGTTCCAGGCGTTGATCCGCCGGCTCGCCAGGTGCCTGGCAACCTGCTCCGGGGTCATCCCGGCCACCGTGAAGTACGCGGTCGGGGTTCGACGGGCCGCTCGGCCGTAGGTGGTGACGTGCCCCATCTCGGCCAGGCCGGCCAGCAGCGCCGCGAACAGCGCCTGCTCGTGCTCTTCTACCGCGGCCATCGACGCCAGGATGCGCTCGCGCCGCGACCCGGCGGCGGCGGTGTCCAGCCCGGCCAGGTGCTCGGCGGCCGCCGTGACACCCGCCAGGTCGGCGAACGGCGGCGTGCCAAGCTCGAACCGCTCGGGCACCTCGTCGGTAGAGGGCACCAGCTTGTCCGGACGGAGCGAGCCGAGCAGGCCAGGGTCGGCCACCACGATGCCGATGTGCGGGCCGGACCACTTGTAGGCGCTGGTCGCGTAGAAGTCGGCCCCGAGCGCCTGCACGTCGACCGGAACATGCGGGGTGGCATGCACGCCATCGACATAGCTCAGCGCACCAGCGGCCCGGGCCAGAGCCGTAATCGCGGCGACGTCAGGCCTGGTGCCGATCACGTTGCTGGCCGCGGTCACGGCGACCAGTCTGGTCCGGTCCGAAAGCAGTTCCGCGTACTGCGCGGCGGGCAGTTCCCCGGTATCTGGGTCCACCTCGGCCCAGCGCACCTCGGCGCCGGCCCGGGCCGCGGCCTGGACCCATGGCCGGACGTTCGCGTCGTGGTCGAGCCTGGACACGATCACCTCGTCGCCCGGGCGCCAGGTACTCGCGAGAGCGCTGGCCATCCGGTAGGTGAGAGTAGTCATGTTCG
>JAJYTW010000231.1 GCA_021792855.1 Actinomycetes bacterium | reverse complement strand
CCCGCCCGACCTGGACCAGATCGAGGACGTGCTGGCCGCCGCCGCGGACCGGGTGCCGGCCTTCGGCGCCGCGGAGATCACCGCGACCGTGCACGGCCCGGACGGCTACACCCCGGACGGCCGGGCCCTGATGGGCTGGATCCCTGGCGCGCCCGGCCTGTTCGCGCTGGCCGGATTCAGCATCTTCGGGATCGTGTTCGGCGGCGGCGCCGGCAAGTACGCGGCCGAGTGGATCATCGACGGCCAGCCGGGCGAGAGCATGTGGGAACTGGATGTCCGCCGCTTCGAGCCGGAGGCCGCCGCCACCCGCTACGTCGTGGCCAGGGCCCGCGAGGTCTACGAGCGCGAATACGCGGTGCACTACCCGCACGAGGAACTCCCCGCCGGCCGGCCGCTCAAGACCGGGCCGCTGCACGACCTGCTGGCCGCGCACGGCGCCCGGTTTGGCGTGCGATCGGGCTGGGAGCGCCCGCTGTGGTTCGCCGGGCCGGGCGATCCGGAGGATCGGCCGACCTTCGGCCGGCCGTCCTGGCACGACGCGGTCGGCCGGGAGTGCCGCGCCGTGCGGGACGGGGCCGGGGTGCTCGACCAGACCAGCTTCGCCAAGTTCGAGGTGTCCGGCCCCGGCGCTGAGCCGTTCCTCGACCGCCTGGCCGCGAACGCGCTGCCCAGCCGGATCGGCCAGATCGCGCTCACCCAGATGTGCACCGAGCGCGGCGGGATCGAGTGCGACCTGACGATCACCCGCACCGGCGCCGACCGCTTCTACCTGATCTCCGCCGCGGCGACCAGGACACACGACTTCGAGTGGCTGCTCCGGCACGCCCCGGCCGGGGACTCGGTCCGGATCGAGGACCTGACCGGGCGGCTCGCGGTGCTGACCATCGCCGGGCCGCGGTCCCGCGAGGTGCTTCAGTCGATCTCCGACGACGACTTCTCAGCGGCCGGGTTCCCGTTCTTCACCGCCAGGCAGGTCCGGATCGAGATGGCGCCCGCGCTCGCTCTCCGGGTGTCCTATGTGGGCGAACTCGGCTGGGAACTGCACCTGCCGGTGGAGTATCAGCGGCACGCCTACGACCGGATCCGCGCCGCCGGGCGCGAGTTCGGCCTGGTCGATTTCGGCTACCACGCGCTGGAGTCGATGCGGCTGGAGAAGTCGTACCTGCTCTGGGGCGCCGACATCACGGCGGATGACACGCCGATCGAGGCCGGCCTTGGCCGGTTCGTCCGCACCGGCAAGGGCGACTTCATCGGCCGGGCGGCGCTTGCCAGCCAGCAGGCGGACGGATGCGCGCGGGTGCTGCGCACCCTGCGGGTCGCCGGCTCCGGGCCCTACCCGCACGGCCTGGAGGCCGTCTACCACGACGGCCGCCTGACCAGCTATGTCACCTCCGGCGGCTACGGGCACCGGGTCGGCGCGGGCATCGCGCTGACCTATCTGCCCACCGAGGTCGCCCAGCCTGGCGCGGCCGTCGAGGTGACGATCGGTGGCCGGCGGTACCCGGCCACCGTGGCGGACGGGCCGCTGTACGACCCGGCCGGCACCCGGATGCGGGGCTAGCGGCGACAACCGGCCCCGTCCGGGGTAGGACTCCGGCCAGGCACACCGGCGCCGGCCAGCGGCGCAGGGCGCCGTCGGGGAGGGAGCAGCACCGATGCCGGTACGTCCCGGACCGGAGCCGCAGGCCGTGCTCGGCCCGCTGACCAGCGCGGCGATCTTCCTGACCGGCACGGTCGAGACCGGCGGCGAGCAGACCGCCAGGGACCTGCTCGCTGACCTGGCCGGGCTGCGCAGGTCCGTCGGCTTCCGTGCCCCGGAGGCCGCGCTGACCTGCGTCGCCGGAATCGGCGCCGAGATCTGGGACCGGCTGTTCACCGGCCCCCGGCCCGCACGGCTGCATCCGTTCACCGCCATCGACGGAGTCCGGCGGCGGGCCGTTGCCACCCCCGGGGACCTGCTGTTCCACATCCGGGCCCAGCGCCAGGACCTGTGCTTCGAACTCGCCGCCCAGATCATGCGCCGCCTCGGCGACCGGGTACGGATACGCGACGAGGTGTCCGGATTCCGGTACTTCGACGAGCGCGACCTGCTCGGCTTCGTGGACGGCACCGAGAACCCGGCCGGCCAGGCCGCCGCGGCCGCGGTACTGGTCGGCGACCAGGATCCGCCGTTCGCCGGCGGCAGCTACGTGGTCGTGCAGAAGTACCTGCACGACATGCGGGCCTGGAACGAGTTGTCCGTCGCCGACCAGGAACGGGTGATCGGCCGGACCAAGCTGTCGAACATCGAACTTCCGGACGACGCCAAGCCGGCCAACTCGCACGTGGCCCTCACCACCATCACCGGCCCGGACGGCGAGCAGCGGCAGATCCTGCGCGACAACATGCCGTTCGGCAGCCCGGGTACCGGGGAGTTCGGGACGTACTTCATCGGCTACGCGGCTGATCCGGCGGTCACCGAGGAGATGCTGGCCAACATGTTCACCGGGC
Source organism: Actinomycetes bacterium (assembly GCA_021792855.1). GTDB lineage: Bacteria > Actinomycetota > Actinomycetes > Streptosporangiales > Streptosporangiaceae > Chersky-822. The sequence continues at coordinate 4,146 of JAJYTW010000231.1, read as the reverse complement.
GGCCGCCGGGCAACTACGACCGGGTCCTTGACTACTCGGTCCCGGTCACCGGCTGCCTGTTCTTCGTGCCGCCGGCCGGATTTCTCGACGATCTGCCCGCGGCGCCGGCCGCCGGGACCGCCGGGTCGCGGCCGGACGGCACGCTGGGAATCGGCGATCTGAGAGGGGGCGTCCGGTAATGACCGGAACAGCCATAACTAACCTGCATCGCGAGCTTGCGCCAGTCTCGGCGCCGGCCTGGGCCGGCATCGAGGACGAGGCGCGGCGGGCCCTGACCCTGCACCTGGCCGCCCGGCGGGTCGTCGACGTGCGGGAACCCGCCGGGATCGGGCTGTCGGCTGTCGGCACGGGGCACCTGACCTCGGTGGAACCCCCGGCGGCCGGAGTGACCGCCCGACTGCGCGAGGTGCGGCCGGTGGCCGAGTTGCGCGCGAGCTTCCGACTGGACCGGGCGGCGATCGATGACGTGGAGCGCGGGGCCAGGGATGCCGACTGGCATCCGGTCCGGGACGCCGCGCGGGCGATCGCCCTCGCCGAGGACCGGGTCATCATCGACGGCTACCCGGCCGCCCGGATCGCGGGCATCAGGATGGCGTCGCCGCATCCACCGCTGCCGCTCCCGGCCAGCGCCCTCGGCTACCCCGAGACGCTCGAGCGCGCGATGGACCTGCTCCGAGCGGCCGGCGTAGGCGGGCCGGGCGTGCTCCTGCTCGGCCCCGCCGCCTACGCGGCCGCCAGCCAGACCGCCGACGCCGGTCACCCGGTCCGGGATCTGCTCGCCGGACTGGTGGGCGCGGACGTGATCTGGGCGCCGGCGCTCGACGGCGGCCTGCTGGTGTCGGCGCGCGGCGGCGACTACGAACTCCACCCCGGGCAGGACTTCTCGATCGGCTACCTGAGCCACGACGCCGACGGCGTCGACCTCTACCTCCAGGAGTCGCTGACCTTCCTGGTGCACAGCGCCGAGGCCGCCGTCCCGCTCACCGCGCCCGCCGCCTGACGGTCCGCGGGCGCATCCGGCAAGGTTACGCGAGTCCTCACACTTGCTCGCCGCGCAGGATCTCAAGCGCCAGCCAGAATTCCACCACCGCCGCCGGCGAGGAGACGTCGACGCCGGTGAGCGAGGCGATCCGGCCAAGCCGGTAGGTGAGCGTATGCGGGTGAATCCCAAGGCGGCGGGCGGCCTCGCCGGAGTGCTGCCCGCATTGCAGCCAGGCCCGAAGCGTCGCGATCAGTCGCTCGGCTGGCTCGGCAGGCTGTGCCAGCAGCGGACCGAGCACTCGCTCCACCAGTGCGTTCCTGAGCATCTCGTCGCTGGGCAGCCAGTCAAGCTCGGCCCCGAAGGACGCGGCGTCGACCAGTGGGGTGGCACGCCCGATGGCGCGGCTCAGGGCCAGTCGTGCCTGCCGTTCGGCCAGGGCAAGACTGTCACCGAACCGGAACGGCCGGCTACGGCCCGCACGGATGCCGGGCAGCAAGCTCAGAACGTCCGGAACGGGAGCGCTGGCCGGCGATATCAGGACGATCTCCTGCTGACTCAGGATCAGGTGCTCGCAGCCTACGTCCGTAAGCTGCTGATGCAGCATGGAGCTGTCGGCTTCGGATTCGTCGCTGCGGATGAGGTACAGACTCAGCGCCTCGCTCCGCAGCCTGGGCGCGATCCGGTGTGCGAGCGGTCGGACATCGCCACCCTTGAGCAACTCGGCGAGCAACTCTCCGCCCTCCCGGCGCTGGCTCTCCCGCTCCCGCTCGAGGGTCGCGCGCTGCAAGGCCGCGATCGTCGCGATGTGCTGCAGCGCCGCCAGACCGCCAGCGTGGACCCCGGAGCGCCGGAGGCCGAGCAGGCTTCCGGCGACCCGGCCGCCAATGGGTACGGAAACCACGTAGCCGCCGGGAACATAGGCTGGCGCGTCCGGCGCGCGCGCCAGCAGTTGCCGCCGGTCGTCGGGGAAGGGCGGCACGCCCGGCAGCAGCGGGCTACCTGCCGGCGAGCTCAGAAACAGTCGGTACCCGGAGACGTCCTCCAGCGCTCGGAACAGTTCCGCCGCATCGTGATCACTGGCAGTTCGCAAGGCGTCGAAGACGCTTAGCTGCCGGACAAGCTCCCGGTGGGCCGCATCCTGATTGGCCATGATCACGATCCGGGATATCGCGATGAACGGGACCTCAATGGAAACCAGCAGGATCGGAAATGCCTGCCGATCAGCCTCTCTCAGCAACTCATCGGATAGCTGCGGCGCCCGAAGATCCTTCGAGATCGCCAATGCCGCGGCACCCGCAGCGGCCAGCCTGGACAGGTAAGCGACCTGACGGGCGGGGTCGGCCGGGATCGCGATCCCGGTCGTCAGCACGAGTTCGCCGCCTTCCAGCCAGGGCACCGGATCCTCAAGCTCGCACACGTGCGCCCAGGTCGCCTGCCTGGTTGCGCCGCTATGTCCGGCGATCAACTCGCACTCCAGATGGGGAAGCGAGACAACCTCCTGAACGGTGATGGGCACTGCTGCTCCGATCTTGTCTGATATGCCAAATAGAACCAACTATTTTGGCAGGTTAGCCGATAGCTAACCGACAATCGTGGTGTTAGCCTCGCCCAGAAGGCGGATCTCTGGCAGTCCACGGGCCGCCGGGCGTGCAGCAGCGAGTGGAGGGTCCCGTCCATGTCTGACGTTGCCCCGGGATCCCGGCCCGGCGGCCGGGGACCCACCGGGACCGCTGGGACCCGGAGGACAATCCGATGAGCAAATTCTCGATCTACTTCGCAACTGACATCCACGGCTCAGAGCGCTGCTTCCTTAAGTTCCTGAATGCCGGCAAGGCGTACGGCGTAGACGCCGTCATTCTCGGCGGCGACGTCACAGGCAAGGCACTGGTGCCCGTCGTCGAGCAAGCCGGGGGAACGTACCTGGTCAACATGTTCGGCAAGCAGGAACTCGCTGCGGACGCGTCCGAACTCGACGAACACGAGAAGCGCATCCGCACGCTCGGCTTCTACCCCTACCGGACCACGCCGGACGAGCACGCCCGGATGGCAGCGGACGAGTCGTATCTATCCTCGGTCTTCGATGAGGTGATGCGGAGCGCTACCGAGCGCTGGGTGGACATCGCTGACACCCGGCTGAAGCAGGCCGGACTCCCCTGTCTCGTCATGCCGGGCAACGACGACATCCCGGTCGTGAAGGATGTCCTCGCCCAGGGCCGGTGGCTGGTTCAGGGCGAGGATCACGTCGTCGAGCTAGGTCCCTACCAGGTCGCGTGCCTCGGCTACTCGACGGTCACTCCATGGAGTTCACCGCGGGAACTTACCGAGGACGAGATGGCCGTTCGCCTCGACGCGCTGATCGAGCAGATCGAGCCCGGCAAGCCGGTGATCTTCAACATTCACAACCCGCCGGCGGAGTCCGGCACCGATCTGGCATTCAAGCTGACCGAGGACATGCGGATCGAGACCGCCGGCGGCGAGCCGGTCAAGGTCCCGGTTGGCAGCCACGCGGTCCGCCGGGCCATTGAGACCGTGCAGCCCGTGCTATCGCTGCACGGGCATATTCACGAGTCCCGGGCCATGTCGGCGATTGGCCGGACCAAGGTGTGCAACCCCGGCTCCCTCTATCCCGACGGAACCCTCCAGGGCGTGATAATCACCCTCGACAGGGACAAGGTAAAGGGCTTCAAGTTTGTCTCCGGCTGACGGTGGGGACGCCGTGCCGCCGGACCCGGGCAGCCCGCCCTATCCGGCCGTACCCGGACCGGACCAGGCATTCGTCTGCCTGAGCTTCGACGTCGACGCCGAGTCGGTGATGCTCGCGGCCGATCCGGCGAACGCGGACCGGGCCTCGCTGATGAGCCACCAGGCATACGGCCCCAGTGTCGGCGTGCCCCGGATCCTCGCCCTGCTCGACCGACTCGGCGTGAGCGCGACCTTCTTCGTGCCCGGCGCGACTGCTGACCGGCACCCGGCCGCGCTGGAGGCCATCCTGGCCGCCGGTCACGACGTCGGCCACCATGGCTATCTGCACGAGTCGCTGGCCGGCACGGACGAGGCAACCGAGCGCCGCTACCTGGAGCTTGGCCTCGCGGCGCTCGAACGGGTCGGCGGCGTGCGTCCGATCGGCTACCGGGCGCCGTGGTGGGAGGCGACCGAGCGGACCA
>JAJYTW010000230.1 GCA_021792855.1 Actinomycetes bacterium | reverse complement strand
CGCCGATGACGCGCGATGGCGCCGTCGACTACGAGGGGGCGGGTCGCCTCGCCGAGCACCTTGTGACCTCGATGCGCAACGACGGCCTGGTGATCAGCGGCACGACCGGGGAATCGCCGACCACATCGAATCAGGAGAAGGAGCGGTTGCTGCGCGCCGTGATCGAGGCGGTCGCCGGCCGGGCCACGGTCGTCGCGGGCGTCGGCACGAACGACACCGCGCACTCCTGCGAGCTGGCCAGGCAGGCCGAGCGGGCGGGAGCCGACGCGCTGCTGGTTGTCACCCCGTACTACAACAAGCCGCCGCAGGCGGGTCTGATCGCCCACTTCACCGCCGTCGCCGACAGCACCGGACTGCCGGTGATGCTCTACGACATCCCGGGCCGGACCGGGATCCCGATCAGGACCGAGACGCTGATTCAGCTCGCCCAGCATCCCCGGATCGTCGCGGTCAAGGACGCCAAGGGCGACCTCGGCGCGGGCTCGACGGTGATGCTCGCCACCGATCTGATCTACTACTGCGGTGATGACATGCTCAACCTGCCCTGGCTGTCGGTCGGGGCGAGCGGCTTCGTGAGCGTGGTCGGGCATCTGGTCGGCGACCGCCTGCACGACATGATCGACGCCTATTTCTCCGGCGACGTCACCACTGCGGCCGCGATTCATCGGGAACTGCTGCCGGTATATACCGGGGTGATGACCAGGACCCAGGGCGTGATCGCCACCAAGGCGGCGCTCGCCATGCTCGGCCTGCCCGGCGGCCCGGTCCGGCTGCCGCTGGTCGAGGCGACCGAGACCGAGCGGGAGCAACTGCGCACCGATCTCGTGGCGGGCGGTGTGAAGCTCCGGTGAGTCACCCGCATCCCGAACTCGGCCCGCCCCCGCCGCTGCCCGACGGCGGCCTGCGGATCATCCCGCTCGGCGGTCTCGGCGAGGTCGGCCGGAACATGACCGTGTTCGAGCACGACGGCCGCCTGCTGATCGTCGACTGCGGCGTGCTGTTCCCCGACCCGGACACCCCGGGCGTGGACCTGATACTGCCCGATTTCAGCGCCATCGAGGACCGGCTTGACCAGGTCGAGGCCCTGGTTCTGACGCACGCGCACGAGGACCACATCGGCGCTGTGCCGTACCTGCTGCGGCGCCGCCAGGACATCCCGCTGGTCGGCTCCAAGCTGACGCTCGGCCTGATCCGCAGCAAGCTCGCCGAGCACCGGATCACGCCAGAGACGGTGGAGGTGGACGCGGGCGGCACGGCCCCGTTCGGCCCGTTCAGCCTGGAGTTCTTCGCGGTCAACCACTCCATCCCGGACGCCCTCGCGGTCGCGATCAAGACCAGCGCCGGCGTCGTGCTGCACACCGGCGACTTCAAGATGGACCAGTTGCCGCTGGATTCGCGGCTGACCGACCTGGGCGGGTTCGCGCGACTCGGTGCCGAGGGCGTGGACCTGCTGATGTCGGACTCGACGAACGCCGAGGTCCCCGGCATGGTGACCAGCGAGCGTGCGATCGCGGCCGTGCTCTCGGACGTGTTCAACGCGGCGGACCAGCGGATCATCGTGTCCTGCTTCGCCAGCCACGTGCACCGCGTCCAGCAGGTGATGGACACCGCCGCCGCGCATGGCCGCAAGGTCGCACTCGTCGGACGTTCCATGGTGCGCAACATGGGCGTCGCCCGTGATCTTGGCTACCTGCGGATACCGTCGGTGCCCGGCGGTCTGGTCGTGGACCTCAAGGATGCCGAGGACCTGCCGCCGGACCAGATCGTGCTGATCTCCACCGGCTCACAGGGCGAGCCGATGTCGGCCCTGGCCCGGATGGCCAGCCGGGACCACGCGATCAGGATCGCGCCAGGCGACACGGTGATCCTGGCGTCCTCGCTGGTGCCCGGCAACGAGACCGCGGTGTTCCGGGTGATCAACGACCTGATCAGGCTCGGCGCGCGGGTCGTGCACAAGGGGAACGCCCTGGTGCACGTCTCCGGTCACGCCCCGGCCGGCGAACTGCTGTACGTGCTGAACATGGTTCGCCCGAGCAACTTCATGCCGATTCACGGCGAGTGGCGGCATCTGAAGGCGCACGCCGATCTGGCCGCTCAGACCGGAGTGCCGGAGCAGAACATCGTGATCGCCGAGGACGGCGTCGTGGTCGACCTGGTCGGCGGCCAGGCCGCGATCACTGGCAAGGTGCACTGCGGCTACGTATTCGTCGACGGACTGTCGGTCGGCGAGGTGACCCACGCCTCGCTGAAGGACCGGCTGATCCTGGGTGACGAGGGCTTCATCTCCGCGGTGATCGTGGTGGACTCCACCAGCGGCAAGCTGGTCGCCGGTCCGGAGATCCACGCTCGCGGGTCCGGCATCGACGAGTCGGCTTTCGATCTGGTGCGGCCGCTGATCGAGGAGGCGATCGCCCGGGCCGCGGCGGATGGCATCAACGAGACGCACCAGCTAGGCCAGCTTGTCCGGCGCACCGTCGGCAAGTGGGTGAACGACAACTACCGGCGGCGGCCGATGATCATCCCGGTGGTGGTCGAGGTCTGAGCGGAGCCGGCCGGCCGGCTACCGCTCCGACAACTCGCGGAGCCGGAACCGCTGGAGCTTGCCGGTGCTGGTTCGCGGGAGCGCGTCCAGGAACGCGATGGCCCTCGGGTACTTGTACGGGGCGATCCTGGCCTTGACGAAATCCTGAAGCTCCGCGGCCTTGGCCGGGCCGTCCGCTACTCCCTTGGCGAGCACCACGAACGCCTTGACGATCTGCCCCCGGCTCTCGTCCGGCACGCCGATCACGCCGCATTCGGTCACGTCGGGATGGGTCAGCAGGACGTCCTCGATCTCCGGGCCGGCGATGTTGTAGCCGGACGACACGATCATGTCGTCGGACCGGGCCTGGTACCAGAAGTAGCCGTCGGCGTCCCGGATGTAGGTGTCCCCGGTGAGGTTCCAGCCGTCCCGCACGTAGCTGGCCTGGCGGGGGTCGGACAGGTACCGGCAGCCGGTCGGGCCCTTGACTGCGAGCCGGCCTGGCTGACCGTCCGGTACCGGGTCGCCGTCGTCGTCGAGCACCACGGCCCGGTAGCCGGGCACCGGGCGGCCGGTCGCACCGGGCCGGATGTCGTCGTCGGCCGCGCCGATGAAGATGTGCAGCATCTCGGTGCTGCCGATGCCGTCGATGATCCGCACGCCGGTCGCCTCGTAGAAGGCCTGCCAGACCGAGCCAGGCAGGGTCTCCCCGGCCGACACCGGCCGGCGCAGCCCGCGCAACTGCTCGGCTTTGCCGGCGGCGAGCATGGCCCGGTAGGCGGTCGGCGCGGTGGCGACCACGGTGACGCCGCGGGCCGCGATCAGGTCCGCAAGCTCGGCTGGGCTGGCCCGCTCGATCAGCAGCGTGGACGCGCCGGCGCGGATCGGGAAGATGACGATCTGGCCGAGCCCGAAGGTGAACGCCAGCGGCGGCGTGCCGGTGAAGATGTCCTCCGGCACCGGCTTGAGCACGTGCTCGGAGAACGTGTCGGCGATCGCGAGCACGTCCCGGTGAAAGTGCATCGCCGCCTTGGGCCGGCCGGTCGTGCCCGAGGTGAACGCGATCAGCGCGACGTCGTCGGCCGCGGTCTTGACCACGGCGAACGCGCCGGTCCTGGCGGCCGCCCGTCGGTTCAGGCTGCCCGGGTCGCCTGCTGCCTGATCGTCTGCTGCCTGATCGTCTGCCTGATCGCTCTCCCGCCAGCCGGCCGGCCCGGCGGCCGCCTGGTAGTACAGCGTGGCCAGACCGGGCACGCCGGCGGACTCAAGCTCGGCGTCGAACCGGTCGTCGCACAACGCGAAGCCGACCTCGGCGATGTCGCAGATGGTGCTCAGCTCGCCCGCCCGGAGCAGCGGCATCGTGGCGACCACCACGCCGCCGGCCAGCAGCACGCCGAACCAGCAGGCGACCAGCCAGGGAGTGTTCGGCCCGCGCAGCAGCACGCGGTTGCCGGGCACCACGCCGAGATCCTCGGTGAGCACCGCCGCGATCTGGCCGGCCGTGGCAGCGAGGTCGCCGTAGCTCCACACTGGTCCGTCGGCGTCCTGCGGCAGCAGGCACGGCCGGTCCGGGCCGAACCGCGCGATGGTCTCGGTGAGCAGCGCGTCCGCGCAGTTCAGCCGGTCCGGGTAGGCGAGGCCCGGGAGGGTGAATTCCAGGTCCGGCCACTGCTCGAACGGGGGCAGGTGGTCGCGGCAGAACGCGTCGACGTGAGCGGACGGCGAAAGCTGCATCGGCGATGCCTTCCTGAGCGGCACGCGTGATTTGTGCTCAGTATTTCGCCAATGTTGCAGTAGTCAACAGTTAGCTGGACTGGACTGGGCTGGACTGGACTGGGCCGGGCTGCCGGGCTGCCGGGCTGGGCGCCGTTCCCGCGATCAGCCGATGACCGCGAAGCCGGAGATCTCCACGACGGCCCGCGGATCCCACAGGCCGGCCACGCCGACGGCGGCCATCGCCGGATAGTCCCGGCCGGCCAGTCGGCGCCAGACCGTCCCGAGTTCGCGCCCGTGCGCTCGGTAGTCGGCCAGGTCGGTCGCGTAGATGGTGAGGCTGGTCAGGTGCCCGGGCCCGCCGCCGGCCGCGGCGAGCGCGGTGAGCAGGTTCGCCAGAGCCCGCTCGAACTGGGCCACCACGCCGGTCCCGGTGATCTCGCCGGTCTCGTCGGAGGCGGTCTGGCCGGCCAGGAACACCAGCGTGCCGCCACGGGCCGCGACCACATGCGAGAAGCCCGATGGCCTGGCCAGTTCCGGGGGATTGAACCGGTCGATCGTCATTCCGCTGCCCTTCCGCCTGCTCCGCCGCCGCCTCTTCCGCCGCCGCGTGCTCCGCCGCCGCGTGCTCCGCCATCGTCCGCTCCGCCGCCTCTTCCGCCGCCTGTTCCGGCGTCGTCTGCCCTGGGCCGCCAGCGGGCGTGCCCGGTCCGCGGCGCAGGCTCGCGGATCAGCGTGAGCCTGGGCTTCGGGCCGTCGGTCCGGCCGGTCCGCGGCGCCGTGCTGCCCGCCTTCCACTGGTCTGGCCAGTCGGCGCCGGGCCCGGCATAGCCCTGGTCCGCCGCGGCGTGCAACGTCCAGTTCGGGTCGTACAGGTGCGTCCGGCCGAGCGCGGCCAGGTCCGCCCGGCCCGCCAGGATGATCGAGTTGACGTCGTCGTAGGAGGAGATCGCGCCGACCGCGATCGTCGCCAGGCCGGTCAGGTTGCGGATCGCGTCGGCGAACGGGGTCTGATAGGACCGGCCGAACGCGGGTTGCTCGTCCGGGGTGACCTGCCCGGTGGACACGTCGATCGCGTCGGCGCCCGCGTCCGCGAAGGCGCGCGCGATCAGCACGGCGTCGTCGCCGGTGATGCCGCCCGGCGCCCAGTCGGTGGCCGAGATCCGCACGGTCATCGGCCGGTCGGCCGGCCAGACCGCCCGCATCGCGCCGAACACCTCCAGCGGGTACCGCAGCCGGGCAGCCAGCGACCCGCCGTAAGCGTCGGTCCGCCGGTTAGTCAGCGGGGAGATGAACGACGACAGCAGGTACCCGTGCGCGCAGTGCAGTTCCACCAGGTCGAACCCGGCCCGCAGGCCGGCCAGGGTGGCGTCCGCGAACCGCCGCTTCAGCCGGTCCATCTCCTCGACGCTGAGCTCATGGGGCACCTGGTTCACGCCCGCGCGGTAGGGGATGGGCGACGGCCCGCAGACCGGCCAGTTGCCGGTTTCCAGCGGCTGGTCGATCCCCTCCCACATCAGCCTGGTCGAGCCCTTGCGGCCGGAATGCCCGAGCTGCAGCCCGATCTTGGCCGTCGTGTACTCGTGCACGAAGTCGGTCACGCGCCGCCAGGCCGACTCGTGCTCGCCCGAGTACATGCCGGCACAGCCCGGTGTGATCCGGCCCTCAGCCGTAACGCACACCATCTCGGTCATCACGAGCGCGGCCCCGCCGGCCGCCTTCCCGCCGAGATGGACCAGGTGGAAGTCGGACGGGACGCCATCGCTGGCCGAGTACATGTCCATCGCGGAGACCACGATCCGGTTCTTCAGTTCCAGGCCGCGGAGCCGGAACGGCTGGAACATCGGCGGGACCGCCTCGCCCGAGCCCAGGCCGCGCCGCGCGCAGTCGGCCGCGAACCAGGCGTCCGCCGCCGCCGTGAACTCCGGGTCACGCAGCCGCAGATTCTCGTGGGTCACCCGGCGGCTGCGGGTGATGATGTTGAACGCGAACTGCTCGAGGTCCTGGTGGGCGTACTGGCCGAGGTTCTCGAACCACTCCAGGCTGGCCTGGGCGGCCCGCTGGGTGGAGGCCACGACCGGGCGGCGCTCGGTCTCGTAGGCGTCCAGGGCCGCGCCGACCCCGTCCTGCTCGGTCAGGCAGGCGGCGAGCGCGAGCGCGTCCTCCATGGCCAGCTTGGTGCCCGAGCCGATCGAGAAGTGCGCGGTGTGCGCCGCGTCGCCGAGCAGCACGATGTTGCCGTGCCGCCAGGACCGGCAGCGCAGCGTCCCGAAGTTGATCCAGCGCGAGTTGTTGGCCGCGATCTTGTGCCCGTCGAGCACGTCGGCGAGCAGGCTGGCGATCCGTTCGATGGACGCTTGATCCGATTGGCCGGGCGGCAGGCCGGCCGGGGCCAGCGCGGCGAAACCGGCCCGCTCCCAGACGT
>JAJYTW010000229.1 GCA_021792855.1 Actinomycetes bacterium | reverse complement strand
GGCCGACGGCGGGGTCGCCGAACTGCACGTGTGGCCGGGCGGGTTCCACGGGTTCGACCAGATGGCGCCGGCCAGCTACCTCGGTCAGGCCGCCCGCACAACCAGGACGAACTGGGTCGCCAGGCACTTCGGGGCTGCGCCGCAGTAGCCAGGCCCCGCCCGGACCGCCCCGGCCGCTCAGCCCGGTTGGCTCAGCCCGGCGCGTTCAGTCCGGTGGGCTAAGTCCGGCGCGGGCGCAGTCCCCGCGCCTGGCTGGAGCCGTCCCAGCCGGTCCTCCAGCGTCCAGCGGAGCCGGTGCAGTTCATCCAGGTGCCGGGCGGACGGCGCACGCGAGAACGCCCTGGTCGCCAGGAAGTCCACGGACCTGCCGTTCCGGCACTCGGCGACGACGCAGTAGCCGCCCCAGAGCCCGCCGGGCCGCCGGACCTCGAACTCGGCGACCTGGTCCCACGCCAGCCGGACGGTCCGGAACGCCCGGCGGTCGATCAGCATCGCATCGGTGGCGACGAAGCGCGCCCGCAACGCCGGGCCGGCGCACCCAAGCGTCGCGACCGCGATCAGCCCGCCCAGCAGGGACATGGCGGCCCGGTCCGGTCCGGCATAGGCCGCCGCCCGCCAGCCGAACAAGACGGCCACCAGCACCAGGGAACCGGCCCGCCAGTACCGCTCAGGCGAGACGAACTCGATGATCGGCACTAACGACCTCCCGGCGGCACTCCGGCTCGCAACCCGGATCGATTCTGCCAGACGGCGCCGACAGCGGGGCTGGCTCAGCGCAATCGTCGCGGGTTGCGCGCTATCGCCCCGGGTTGCGCCTGGCGATGGTGGCGTTCAGGGTCAGCGCGAACAGGTTCCAGCCTAGGTACGGAACGAGCGCCGCGCCGGCCACCCGATCGACCTTGCCCACCTCCCTGGTGAGCGCGATCGTGGACGCCTCCAGGACGCCGATCACGGCGACCCCGAGCACCGGCCGGCGGGCCCGGAAGAACACCCACGGCCAGGCGGCGTTGATCGCGAGGTTGACCCCGAGCAGGGCCGCGATCCGCCGGCGACCCTCCGGGGTAGCCTTCGCCGTCGCCCGGCCGGTGGCTCCGGCGATCGAGGCGTACAGGCCGGTCCACGCCGCGCCGATCACCTCGCCGGGCGGCTGCCAGGATGGCCGGTCAAGCTCGGTGTCCCACTGGCTGCCGACGGCGGTGCCCGCGCCGCCGATGAGTGCGGCGGCGCAGGTGGCCGCTCCGGTCGCGAGATAGGGCTTGACTGTCATGGCGTGATCGTGCCCGCCGGACTCTGGCCGGAACCGCGCCGCCGGCCGCGCGCAGCCGAACCGAGAAGCCGGTCGTCCGCAGCCCCGCGCCGCCGCGCCAGATCTCGAAGCCAGCCTCCACGCTGGTCAGCCACCAGCCGGGGCGGATCAGCCGGTTCCGCCTGGCCAGCGCGATGAACGGCCCGATGCTCAGCCGCCGGACCCCGGTGCCGCCGCCGACCAGGCTAAACCTGAGGTAGTTCCAGTGCTTGCCGCCCAGGCCGGTGCGCCACCACACCAAGTGCCAGCGCCGGTGGTCGACGGTGAGGACCCGCCCGCGGCCGGTGCGCAGGCCATGGGAGTTCAGCCAGATCATCACCTCCGCACCGCCATCCTGGCCGGACACGCAGCGGTGCCTGGCGAACCAGATGTCGTACGCCGCGTCCCACACGCCGCGCCGGGTCTGGCGGGTGGACCAGCCAGTCACCAGCGCGCCCAGGCGGCCGACCTGAAGCGGCAGTCCGGCATCCGGCGAGCACACCCCCCAGCTACAGCCGCGGAAGATGTTCGGGAACGCGACCGGCTCCTGACCGGCCCGGCGGGCCCCGGATGCCACGACCGCGAAGTTCGGGCCGCCGGAGGAGTTCCGCAGGCACTCGGGCCTGCCGCCGTAGTTGTCGTTCCGCACCACGTACCGAGTGCCGCGGGCGCCTGCGGTCACGATGTGCTCATAGGAGCCACACAGCATGGTCGCGGCCGAGTGGTGCTGCCCGGTGCGCGGCGCGGCGAGGCCCGCCACGGCGACCACGACGACTACCGCGGAGAATGTCGTCCGCATGCCACCACCTGGTTCCCCGTCCGGAATCGCGCCGCCGCTCGCTGCCCGGGCCGGCCGGTCAACGGACCGAGCCCCAGTAGAAGGCGAACTCCTGGGTGCTGACCGCGTGCCCGTCGCCGAGCAGCGACTCGGGCTCGATCTTGAGCTGATAGACAGGCGAGCGGGTCGAGGTGTCGACGGTGAGCACCAGCGGCGTCTTGAAGTCCGGGGTGGTGCCGCTGATCCACGGGCAGAAGTTCCCGGGAACCCGGCAGTCGGCGCCGAAGCTGTGCGCGCTGTCGGTGATCCACAGCGTGGACTTGCTTACGCCGCACGGGCGCAGCGTCACGTTCTGGCCGGCCGCTCCGGTGCCGGGCACTCCGACGCACAGGTCGGTTGTGGTGCCCTGTGGCGCCCAGTTGGCCTCGAACACCCAGTAGCTGCCTTCGCTGGTGCAGACGTAAGAGGTCGGGGAGTAGAAGTCCTGTGAGCTCGTGCCGCAAAACTGGAAGACATGGCCGGCGAGCGTCGGGATGAAGTCACCGTTCGGCCGGTAGTCGGTGGCCGGGTGCATGTTGACCTTGCGGCCGACCTTGCCGCCGAGGCCGTTGTCCCCGGCAATGAAGGCGTTCATCGTGACGCCGGGGCCAAGCTGGCGGCTATAGAGGCTGAAGCAGGCGCCACCGCAAGCGATGGTGCCCGGCGCGCTCTCCGCCGCCATTGCCGGCGCCATTCCGCCCACCAGTGCGGTCGCCGAAACCGCCACCGTCACTGCCATGATTGCCGAGGCCCCCGCGAGCCTCCGGATCGGGCCGATGCCCATCACTGCCCCCCACGTTGTGTCCCGCTCCCCTGCGACGCCGCCTGCCCGACGCGTGAGCCGAGGGTGGATTGGGCGCCACCAGAAGGACACTCTGTGTGAGGAATCTACTACTGTTCGTGACTAGAGGGCGGCCAATTGCAGCCGATGGCCCGGCCATTTCGCCGGGCACGGCAGTGGGCCCCGCCCGGCAGAGCCGGGCGGGGCCCACTGTTCGTTCGCTACCAGGCTGGCGCTCTAGTCGCCCGAGCCTGACTGGTAACTGCCCTAGGAGTTCACAGTCCCCAGGAAGTAGGCGAACAGCTGCGAATCCACGGGCTGCGGCCCAAAGAATCCCGGCACGAGCGCCAGGCTCATGGCCTTGAGCTGGTCCGTCGGGCGCTGGGTGCCGGTGTCCACCGTCAGCGCCAGCGGGTGACTGAACATGTTGTGGCTGGCGCCGTTGAGCCACGGGCAGTAGGGAACGGACGTGTCCCCAGGACCCACCGGCATGTGCAAGCCGGAGACCGGGTCCGCGCAATCGTTGCTGGTCAGCGAGAACGGGCCGTTCCCCCCCACCTGGTGGTTGTCATCGGCGATCCACAGCGTGGAGGACCGCATACCGCAGGGCTGAAGCGTGACGTTCTCGCCCGAGTACACCGGGTACTGCAGGCCTGCGCACAGAGTCCCGAACGGCTGACCGAACGGGGAGAACTGGACTTCGAATACGGAGTCGCTCCCGTAGTGCCTGCAGATGTACGAGTAATTCGGCCAGAACGTGCCGCACCAGTCCGACACACTGCCGGTTCCGCTAAGAGAGAAATCGCCATTGGGCCGGGTGTTCCCTGCGAGGTGCAGATTGACCATTGTCCCGACTCTGCCCCCGGCGCCGGTGTCACCGGGCACGTAGGCGTTGTTGGTAACGCTCGAGCCCAGCCGCAGGCTGAACACGTTGATACAGGTATTACCGCATTGGTAGGTGCCGTTGTGCGAGGTGGTCGCGGCGCTCGCGGCGCCGGCGCCGAGGCTGAGGCTTGTGGAAACCAGAGCCGCCGCCGATACCGCATAGATCGCTCTGGTGAAGCGCTTGCGCATCGTTGTTTCCTTCCTGTCGCATGCCGCAGTTGCTATCCGGTGACCCTGGGCGGTCAGGGCTAGTCCGGTCCGCGGCGATGACATCGGCCGACAAAGGTCGCTCTGGGTAACCCGCCCTGTCGGCTCACTACGGAACGTTAGCACCAAGTATCGGTCCGCGATCAGTACCGTACCCAAATTCTGTTCCGGATTTTTCCCCGCAGGGTCCCGTCGGCACGTCATCTACCTGGAGAAACACGTAGAAGACCGGCGATCTGATGGCGTGATGACCGGCCATCGGGGCGCGATCGTGGTCATCATTACGACCACAAATATGTAACGCTAAGTGAGCACGTCCTGTTTCATCGCGATCTGACCCGGTGCCCGGCGCGACGGCCCGCCGCCAGGTCGCCTACGGTAGATTTCGCCTGCGTGTTCCGCCGGGCCGTGTCCGGCCGCCCGCACCCCTCCTGCCAGAAGGACGCACCGTCGTGACCGATGCCCTGCCACAGTCCGTGCGCGCCCAGCTGGACGACCCGTTCACCGAACTCTCCGGATCGCTGGCCACTGCGCGGCACCTGGACCTGGCGGTAGTCGAGTCGCTGCGGCTGTCGCCGACCTTCCAGCAGGTCGTCCTCACCTCGCCCGACCTGGACGGCTTCAGCTACAACCCGGGCCAGGACGTCATGCTGCTGGTCGCGGCCGATGGCCGCAGGCCGGTCCGGCGCCGGTACACCATCCGATCGTTCGACCCGGCCGCACGGGCGCTGACCGTTATCGCGGTGCTACACGGTGATGGCCCGGGCGAGCGCTGGATCTCCTCGGCCGCTCCCGGGGACCGGATCGCCGGAATCGGCCCGCGCGGCAAGATCACCACCTTGCCGGGGGCCGACTGGCACCTGTTCCTTGGCGATGAGTCGGCGATGGCCGCGATCCTGCACATGGCCGAGGCTCTGCCCGGCGACGCGGACGCGTCGCTGATCATCGAGGTGCCGGATCCGGACGACGAGCAGGAACTGCTCGCGCCGGCCAGAACCAGGCTGACCTGGCTGCACCGGATCGGCGGGCGGGCCGGGGATCCGGCACTGCTCGCCGCCGAGGCGGCCGAGGTCGACCTGCCCCCCGGCGACGGCCACGCCTACGTGTTCGGCGAAGCTTCCGTCGTGCTCGCACTGCGCGAGATCCTCACCGGGCGCGGCCTGCGCCAGGACCAGATCTCCGCGAAGTCCTACTGGGGGCGGGGTCGTGCAAACGCGGGCCACGGCGAGCCGGCCAAGGACTCCTGACACCTCCCCCGGACGTCCCAGATGGACTTTCTCGTCACACCGGGACCACTTTCGCAAAACCACCCGGAGCGCGATCGGCCATTCCCGCTCATTCCTCAGATCTATGACTCATACTTATCCGGACAGGGCTGCCTAGAGCCGGAGGGATGCGGGACAGGTGGCGTCGGCAATGGCCGCTGAGATGTCGGCGGTGCTCTCCAGCGCCTCGGCGCAGACGCTGACGCTGGGCATCGACGGCGCCGGCCGGATCCGGCAGCACGACCGCGGCGCCGCCGAGATGCTGGCCGCGGACCCGGGGTCACTGCTCGGCGCCGATCTGCGCGGGCTCATCACCGGTCCCGGCGATCCGGAGGAGATCCTGCGCCGGATGCTCGAGGCGTCGAAGTCCGATCGCGGCACCACCGAGGTCATCACGATTCGCACGGCCAGCAGGTCGCTGGTCGACGCCGTGGTCACGCTGGAACCGGTCCGCTCCGCCGATCCGGCCCTGGTCGCTCAGGTCACCATGCGGATTCCGCCGCCGGCCGCCGAGCGGTTCATCGATCCGGCGCTGACCAGGCACGCGCTGCTGGACGGGACGGTCCGCCGGATCGGCGGCGCCCTGGACATCGAGCAGATGGCGCCCGAACTCGTCAATATCCTGGTGCCGCACTTCTGCAACTCCGCGGCCCTGCTGATGCTGGAGAGCGTCGTCGGCGACGAGGAGCACGCCGACGCGGCCAGGACCGGCGGGCACCTACTCCGCCGGCTTGCCCTCGGGCACGACGACGGCGACCCGCGCTGGGACGCCGCGTTCCCGATCGGCGAGATCCTGCGCTACCCCGAGGATTCCCCGTACACCCAGTGCCTGGAGACCGGCGAACCGGTCGGCCTGGTGATGACCGAGGAGGCCGCCACCGCGATGGCCGCGGCGTGGCGGCGCACCCCGATCGGCAAGCTGTTGTCCGGCGTGTCCATGCTGCTGCTGCCGGTGCTCGTCGGCGACACGATGCTCGGATTCTTCGCCTGCACCCGCCGGATCGGCTTCCACCGGTTCGACGCCTACGACACCGAGATCGGCATGGAGTTCGCGAGCCGGGCCGGGTTGTTCATGGAGAGTGCCCGCCGGTACAGCCGGGAGCGCGCCACCGCACTCACGCTGCAGCGCAGCATGCTGCCGACCGGCCTGTCCGCCCCGGCCAGCGTCCAGGTCCAGCACCGGTACCTGCCGGGCAGCAAGCTGATCGAGGTCGGTGGCGACTGGTACGAGTCGATCTCGCTGCCCGGGGGCCGGGTGGCGCTGGTCGTCGGTGACGTCGCCGGGCACGGCGTCCGGGCCGCGGTCACGATGGGCAGGCTCCGGACCGCGATCAAGACGCTCACCATGCTGGAGCTTCCGCCCGCCGAGACGCTGCAGCGCCTCGACGACCTGATGCACGAGCTTGGGGTGTTCGAGCCACACTTCGCGACCTGCGT